>CAWJLI010000140.1:0-7204 GCA_963843095.1 Bryobacterales bacterium | reverse complement strand
GCGGAAAGGCCCCGCCAAAGACGCGGTCCACCCATTCCTTCAGCTCTATTGGCATCGGCAAGTGACCGTTACAGTTTCAGCCTAATTTCGCTGCCCCGTCTTCACTCAGTGCCCGCTCGAGCGTTGTGATATCTACTAACCCCTTCGCGCCGTAGAGCGCGGGCAGAATGCGCGAGGCGGGGTAGCGGCGGCGTAAGTCGGCGACGCGCATGGTGCCGGAACGGTAAGCGGGGAGATACATGCGGCCCAGCAGCGGGTGACGGCCCCAGGCGCCGGAGAGTTTATCGGCGCGCTCGGGCGAGACCAGGAAATCGCGGCGCAGGTTTTCGGCAACGGAGGCCTGCGCGGCGCCTTCGCCCCAGGTCAGGAACGACGATTGATTCTTGGCATCGTCCTGCAGCAGCGCCAGCAGCACGCCGACCTGCAAATCCGGGTCGGGTAACTGGTCTACCTCGGTAACGCCGTACGCCATCAGAATGGCGTTGTTGGCGATGCCTTCGAACAGCGCCGCCGCGCGCGTGTTCATCGTCAACACAGTAGCTTCGAAGCCAACCTTGCCGCGGACATAAAGATCCTGTAGATAGGCAAACGTGGTGACGTGACCGGGGACGACTTCATGACTCACCAATTGCAGGAATTCCGGCAGCGACGTTTCGAGCGAGGCGTTGATCTCATAAGTCGCCTCATATTCCGGGCCGCCATCCGGACGGCGGGCGCGGCCCAGATAATTCATCGATCCGGAAAACCAGGCATCCTGAATCGGCAGGAACTCGATGTTGGCGCGCGGCACCAGGGCGAATTCGTGCGGCAAGTAAGGGACGACACTCAGAGCGGCGAGTTGATCGAAGTGGCCGATCACCGCGGCACCGAGCAAGCGGATGGATGCCATGGGCACGCGATGCCGCGCGCGCCAGGCATCCACGGCAGCCAGCAGGTCGCCCGAAGCACCGAGCAGTTCCGCCACGCGCTCGCGCTTTTGCGCCGGATCCGACGGTTCCGGCGGCCGGCCAGTGGAGGCTAGCACGCACCGCTCGTACGGTACCGCCGCGCCGCGGCCGAGGATCTCCATGGCAAGGTCCCACATGGCCTCGAAACACAGGGCAAGTCCCGCTAGATACTCGCCGCGCAGGCCGCCGCATTCGGCGGCGGCGCGCTTCAGACCCTCGATGGCGCCGGGAATATCGACCTGGGCGAGATAGCGGTCAATCGCCGCAACGTCGGGAGTCTTGGCGGAAACGCCGCCTGACGCGCGAACCGCGGCAGCCTCGGCGACAGTGTAGGCGAGCGGCAGCGGCTCGTCGCTGAACCAGGAATCGGCAATGAAACGGCCGGTACCGGAGGCGCACATCACGTCGCCGCCCCACAACGTGTCGATGCCGAGAATGGCGTTGCCGACCAGTGTTTCCAAACGCTCGCTCATACTTCATTCTCCTTCTGACTGGGCGGACGGCGCTGAACCCCGCCGAACGGCGTTAAACCAAAGATACGCGCACAGGCCCAGGAACATCAGTCCGGACAGGCACTGCGAGACCAGATCGTTCGAATAGAATGGCGTGTGGATCCAGGCTTCGGTGTAGCCGGGGATCAGGCGGCAGGCCGCGCCGAATACGCCGCCCAGCGCGCCGCCCGCCATCAGGCCGCTGGCGATTACAACGCCGCGCTCGCGGGCCGTCGAGTCCCGCTTCGACACCAGGTGGGCGAGAAATCCGCCGACCAGCGCCGGGGTGTTCAACTCCAGCGGCAGATACATACCGAGCGCGAAAATCAGCGCCGGGATGCCGAGCATTTCCATCGAGACCGCGACCGCGGCTCCCGCGCCGAATAACAGGTACGCCACCGGCTGCCGGCTCATGAAGCCTTCCACCAGCGCTTTCATGATGGAGGCTTGCGGCGAAGGCAGAACCACTCGCGGATCGCCGGGCACCGCTTCGCCGAACTGGAAAGCGCGGGCGAGCATCACGATGGTCAGGCCAACAGCCACCGAGGCGGCCAGCACGCCGAGGAATTTCACCTTCTGCTGCGCCGCCGGAGTGGAACCGAGCCAGTAGCCGACTTTGAAATCCGTGATGGTCTGCCCGGAAACCGAGAGCGCGGTGCACACCATGCCGGCCAGCGCCATCACGAAGAACATGCCGGTGGTGCCGGAAAGGCCGAAGCGCAGCAACACAATCGACGAAATGATGATAGTGAGCATGGTCATGCCGGAAACCGGGTTGCGCGCCGTGGTGGCGATGGCATTGGCGGCCACGCTGGTGAAGAAGAAGGAGAACACCACCGCCAGCACCACGCCGATGAGGATCACGACGGGCGCGGACGACAGCGTGCCGAGCAGCGCGCCGACGGCGATCGCGCTCACGATCACGCCGAGCAGGACGGTCATCACCGTCACATCGCGGTCGGTGCGCTCGCCGGACGCGGTTTCGCCGGCGCGGAAGGTGCGCGCCGCCACGCCGAAGGAACCGGCCACGATGCGTATGGATTTGATGATGCCGAAAATGCCCGCCGTGGCGATGGCGCCCACGCCCACGAACCGCACATACCCTCGGAAGATTTCGGTGGCCGTCATTTTCGCGATGGGGATGGCGGCGGGATAGACGGCGGTCGTGTGCTCGCGGCCGATCATCCACACCAGCGGCACCAGCACCAGGTTGGAGAGCACGCCGCCGGCGCACAGGATCATCGAGCTGCGCAAGCCCATCACATAACCCAGGCCGAGAATGAACCCGATGGCATCGAAGCTGACAGCTACTTTCGCGCGCTCCGACAGAATGCGAAGTGCGGGCACGAATTGAAAATTGAGATATTCCTTCCAGACCTGGAAGGTGGTCACCAGGAAATCGTAGACGCCGGAAATCGCGGTTGCCTGCAGCAGAAGCTTGGCCTGCGATCCGCCCTTTTCGCCGGTGACCAGCACCTCCGTGATGGCGGTGGCTTCCGGGTAGGGGAACATGCCGTGCATGTCGCGCACGAAGTAGCGGCGCAGCGGGATCAGGAACAGGACGCCCAGGCAGCCGCCGGCCACGCAGATGCAGATGGTCTGCACCGGGTGCGGAGCCAGATTGAGGATGTAAAGCGCCGGCAGCGTGAACACCGCGCCGGCCACCACCGACCCGGCGACGCCGCCGATGCCGGTGATGATGACGTTTTCGAGGACGGTGGACCGGCGACGGTACACGCGCGCCAGGCCAATGGCCAGGATGGAGATGGGGATGGCGGCTTCCATCACTTGGCCCACCTTCAGCCCGGAGTAGGCCGAAGCCACCGTGAATACCACGCAAAGAAAAACGCCCCAGCCGATCGAACGGGGCGTGAGTTCGGGGAGTTTCTCGGCCGCGGACACGAGTGGCTGATACGCCTCGCCGGGAGCCAGAGGTGTGTACGCGTTGGAAGGTAGCTGTTTAACCGGCGCGGCAGTTGCCATGAATCAGCCTCCGGGCGTGCGATGAACCCGTATGCTACTACACTTCAGGCGGGCGGGCCGATGCGGTCAGAATCTTACCAAAAATCGAGGGAAACAAAGCGGTTACAGCGTGTTTTTGGTAAGTTTCTGACCGAAATGGGGCGCCGCCAAAAGAAATCCCCGGGGACGCCGTGCAGCGTCTCCGGGGCTGGTTTGCTGCGCTTTTCTCCTGCCGCTAGAAGGTCAGCCGGCCGGATATCTGCAACTGGCGCGGACCCCATATCAGGTTGCTGGTGGATGTGGCGGACAGGAACGGCGTGGAGGTGTAGGGAGTGAAACACGGGTTCGAATGGCCGGCGCAAACGCCTGACCCGGCCGCGACATACGAGAACGCCGTCGTGCTCACGCCGGAGACATTGGTATGGTTGAACAGGTTGAAGGCTTCGCCGATGAGCGACAGCCGGAGCCGCTCGGCGATTACAAACTGCCGGCCCACCCGGAAGTCCACATCGTGAAAACCGGGAGCCGTAAACGCATTGCGCGGCAGCCAGCCGGCGCGGCCTTGCGTGGGGCTGGCGTAGCTAACGCCGCCGGTCACGCCGCCATCCAGCGGGCTCGGGGCGCCGGTGATATACGGCGTCACCGGCTGGCCCGTGGACATCGTCACGATGGTGGAGAGCGCCCAGCCATCCAGGATCGCCCGGGCCGGCTGGCTCGCGAGGGTCTTCAGCGAGGGCATCCAAACGGCGTTGGCCACGAACCGGTGGCGCTGGTCGAGATCCGAAAGCCCGTATTCTTGCTTGCGATTGTACGGATCGATGGGATAATCGGTGCCATTAAACGTGCCGTAGGATCCCGCCACCTGGGCGCCATCGAGCGACTTGCTGTAGGTGTAGTTGGCCGTAAACTCCAGACCGTGGCGCATGGGCCGGCGCACAGTGAGGACCATCGAGTTGTACCACGAGTTGACATCGCTGGAGCCGACGAAGACTTCGCCGGTATTGGTGTTGATGCGGCTGGTATAGAAGGGAACCGTGTAGGTTTGCGTGGTGGCGCCGGTCGAACTCAGGATGTCGTAGGTCTTCGTGGTGGTAGCGGGGGCGAGGTTGGCATCGTAGAAGATCGGCAAGTGTTCGCCCCGGCTCACCACGTACGCGATGGAGCCGCTGAGCGATCCCGGCAACTGGCGTTCCAAGGTGACATCGCCTTCGTGGGTCCGCGGATTCACCCAGTCGGGCGACATGCCGCGCGTTACCTGAGTGGCGGAGGGCGGGGTGAAGGTGACCACCTGCGGCGTCAAGGCGCCCGAGAACGGCGCGGCCAGCGGCGGGCCGGGAGGGGTCCAGATCACGTTGGGAAACGTTAATGCGGGGCAAGCCAGGCCGCCGGTCGGCGTGCAGGAGAACGTTTGCTGATAGACGCCGTTCTCCACGCGGGTAGCGTAGTAGGTGCTGTTGGTGGTCTTGGCGTAAAAGATGCCGTAGCCGGTGCGCAGCACGGTCTTCGGCGATACCTGCCACGCGAGGCCGATGCGCGGGGCAAACTGGTCCTTGGGGATGTTGATGGTAGAGGTATAGAGCGTGGTGAGCGACGTGAGTGTGTTGGGCTGCGGCGGCTGCGGAATCGTAGTGACGTCGTACCGCAGGCCCATGTTCAGCGTCAGCTTGGAATTCGCCTTCCAGGTGTCTTCGACAAATGCGGCGTAATCGTTGTCGTAAAAATCGTCCTTGCCGACGTGCGTGATGGGATCGTTGACCTCGGTGAAAGTGCTGTAATGCCTGCCGGTCAGACCGTCTCCGGTGTTGATTCCGAGAGCGTCGATCACCCAATTGTTGAAGGCGGTCTGCGCCGACCCGCTGTAGCTGTACTGGCCGGTCCCGTTGTACAGGTTGATCATCAGCTCGTGGATGAAATTGAGATCCACGCCGGCCTTCAAGGTGTGGCGGCCGTAAACTTTGGAGAGCGTGTCCGAGATCTGGATGCGATGCTCGTCCGGTTCGGCCGTGCGCGGCAGAGCGTAGTTCTCGCCGTAGGTCATCAGGCCGGAGATGCTCACGTAAGGCGCGGGCGCGTTGGAACCGGCGGCTTCCAGGTCGCGGCCCCACTGGAAGCGGAGATTGTTGACGGCGGAATTGGAGATCGTCGAATCCCAGTTCGCCACGAAGATGCGCTCGTGGAAGATATAGCTTCCGTTGGTGCCGAGCGAGCTGTTGTTTACCGAGGGCGAGGTGTTGTAGGCGTTCGGCGCGCGGTAGTTCATGAAATCGAATGAGGTGCTCAAGTGATTGCGGTCGGTCGCCTGGTAATCCAGCCGGCCGAAACCGACATCCTGGTTGGTATCGCGCGGGAAGGTGCCTTGCTGGCCGAACAGGAAAGCGTTGGCGGTGGCGCACTGCGTGGCTGTCACCGTCGAGGGACAGGAAAGGGCATGCACGGTCGGACTAAAGACGCTGCTGGTGTAGGTGATGGGATTGACCTTGCGCGAGCCGTCGTAGGTGGCAAAGTAGAACAGCTTGTCCTTCATGAGCGGGCCGCCGGCGCTGGCGCCGAACTGCTGCCATTGATGGATGGGCTGGCTGTAGGTGCCCCGCGACTTCGGGTAGGAATCGAGCGCATTGAACGTGGGGTAGCGCAGATAGTAGAACAAGTCGCCGTGGATCTCGTTGGCGCCGGACTTAGTCACCGCATTGACCACGCCGCCCGCGGCCTGCCCCAGTTCCGCGCTGTAATTGCTGGCGGTCACCTGGTACTCCTTGATGGAGTCCATGCTGTAGACATACGCGCCGCTGTTGGCGCGGCCGCGCGCTTCGGAGAAGAACGCCTGGTTGTTGTTGGCGCCATCCACCGTGTTCGAGTTGTATAGGCCGGAAATGCCGCGATAGGACACCAGGCCGCTGGTGCCATCCGTAGTGACGTTGGGGGTGAGCAGCACGAAGCTGTCCCACCGCCGGCCGGCGATGGGCAGGTTACCTACGGCGGATTCGCTGATCACCTGCGACTGTTCGGTCTTCTCCGGGTCCACGATCTCCGCCGCGCTGCTGACCGTCACCTGCTGCTGCGTCGTCTCGACCGCGAGCGAGAAATCAACGCTGAGTGTCTGGCCGACCTGCAGGGTCAGGTCTTTGTGCAGCACCGTCCCGAAGCCCGCCTTGCCGGCACGGACCTCGTACTGCCCCGGTTGTAGAAACGGTGCCTGGTAGATACCGGCATCGTTGGTCTCGATCTTGCGGTCAATGCCGGTGCCGGTATTGCGCAGGACTACAGATGCGCCCGGTACTACCGAACCCGACGGATCGGTCACGGCGCCGGTAATGGTTCCCGAACCGGCGCCTTGCGCCCTCGCGCTGCGGGGCATCGCCACCAACAGGGCCAGCATCAGCGTGCCGGCGCAAATCCATGCATTTGTGAATCTGATTTTCTTTAGCATCGCGTCGTCCTCCGTTATGCGTTTTGGTCGGAATGAATCTCGCGGCAACGCGGCTGTGCGTCTCCCGGGAGCTCGGCATCACGAGCGCCAGACGTACTTCCGCCCCTAACCACCAAGTCGGTTCTGTGTACCGACACAGCATATCACCTTGCCGGTCTCAAACCCATGACACGGAAATCGAAAGTTTCTATCAGGGCCAGAGCGTCTTTTCGCTTGACTTGAGCCAAGCCCGCACATCCGTCAACTGTCAACCAATTTTTGTCGATAACCGTTACAGGATAGCACCTCGCTGGGGTGGGGCAAGCCTTGATGCGCGTTCGAAAGAAATTGTCGAGCGGACGCCCAAATGTGAATTCTTCGTAACCCTAACACACTTC
>CAWJLI010000139.1:0-13528 GCA_963843095.1 Bryobacterales bacterium | reverse complement strand
GTAACCCTAACACACTTCATATAGATAAATTCCTTGCTTTCACACCACATCTTGGGGCACTATTACGAGTGCGTCCTTCCACGTGGGGATCCCAAGAAGGAGATGGCAAATGGGACAGCTTACCGTGGGTTTGAGTGCGAAAATGGAGTCGTTGGAGACTCCGAGCCACCCAGCCGAGCAAGACCGGGGTATCGTTTCCCCGCTATTTTACCGCCAGGCTAGCGCCCGGCCAGACACCTTATGACGAAGTGCGCTGGGAAACCCGCACCGCCTCGATCGGCAACGACAAAGGCGCGGTGATCTTCGAGCAGCGCGATGTGGAAGTGCCGGCCGATTGGTCGCAGACGGCCACCAACATCGTCGCCAGCAAGTACTTCCACGGCAAGCTGGGCTCGCCGGAGCGCGAAACCAGCGTGGCCCAGTTGGTGGAGCGGGTGGTGAACACCATCGCCGGCTGGGGCAAGCACGACGGGTATTTCCGCAGCGACGAGGACGGCGAGAACTTCCGCGCCGAACTGGCCCACCTGATGCTCACGCAGAAGGCCTGCTTCAATTCGCCGGTGTGGTTCAACGTGGGCGTCAAGGAAGCGCGTGGCTACGGCTGGGTGTACGACGCCGGTGGCCGACCGCATCAAGAAGCTCGAATCCGGCGCGCGGCGGCCGCAGTGCTCGGCCTGCTTCATCGTCTCGGTCAAGGATTCGCTGGAATCGATTCTCGACCTGGCCAAGACCGAAGGCATGTTGTTCAAGTGGGGCTCCGGCACGGGGTCGAACCTTTCGGCGCTGCGCGAGGAAGACGCGGTGCTTTCGGGCGGCGGGCGCGCCAGCGGGCCGCTCTCCTTTATGAAGGGCTTCGACGCTTTCGCCGGCGTCATCAAATCCGGCGGCAAGACGCGGCGCGCCGCCAAGATGGTGATCCTCAACACCGACCATCCGGACATCGAAAAATTCATCTGGTGCAAGGCCAAGGAAGAGAAGAAGGCCTACACGCTGGTGGAGGCCGGGTACGACGCTTCGCTCGACGGCGAAGCCTACAGCTCGATCTTTTTCCAGAACGCCAACAACTCCGTGCGCGCCACCGACGATTTTATGCGCGCGGCGCAGGAGGACGGCGAATGGTGGACCAAGCACGTGTTCAGCGGCCAGCCCAAGGACCGCTACAAGGCGCGCGACCTGCTGCGCCAGATCGCCGAGGCCACCCACCAGTGCGGCGACCCCGGCATGCAATTCGATTCGACCGTCAACCGCTGGCACACGTGCAAGAACACGGCGCGCATCAACGCCTCCAACCCGTGCTCGGAATACATGTTTCTGGACGATTCGGCGTGCAACCTGTCGTCGCTGAACCTGATGAAGTTCGTCGGCCCGGACGGCCAGTTCGACGTGGAGGCCTTCCGGCACGCGGTCGACACGCTGATCCTGGCGCAGGAGATCATCGTCGATAACGCCAGCTACCCGACCGAAAAGATCGGCGGGAATTCGCACCGTTTCCGCCCGCTGGGTCTTGGCTACGCCAATCTGGGCGCGCTGCTGATGTCGATGGGCGTGCCGTACGATAGCGACCAGGGGCGCGACCTTGCGGCGGTCCTCACGGCGGTGATGTGCGGGCAGGCTTATCTGACCAGCTCGCGCGTGGCCGAGGCGGTGGGGCCGTTCGCCGGTTATCGGGAGAACGAGCAGCCGTTCCTCGAAGTCATCCGCATGCACCGCGATTCGGTGGAGCGGGTGCGGCGGACGAATCATTCCGGCCGCCTTGTACGAAGGCGCGCGGCAGTGCTGGGACGACGCTTACGCTATCCGGGCAACGCCATGGCTACCGCAACGCGCAGGTGACCGTGATCGCGCCCACCGGCACCATCGGCTTCATGATGGATTGCGATACCACCGGCATCGAGCCGGACCTGGCGCTGGTCAAGTACAAGAAGCTGGTGGGCGGCGGCGTCATCAAGATCGTCAACAACACCGTGCCGCAGGCGCTGATCAAGCTGGGCTATACGCCCGCCCAGGTGGAGAAGATCGTCAGCCACATCGATTCCACCGGGACCATCGAAGGCGCGCCCGACCTGAAGCCCGAGCACCTGGCGGTCTTCGATTGCAGTTTCCGGCCGCAGAACGGCGCGCGGTCGATCCATTACATGGGCCACGTGCGCATGATGGCGGCGGTGCAGCCGTTCATCTCCGGCGCCATTTCGAAGACCATCAACATGCCCGAGGAATCCACCGTGGAAGACATCATGGACGCCTACACCGAAAGCTGGAAGCTGGGGCTGAAAGCGGTGGCCATCTACCGCGACAATTCCAAGCGCGTGCAGCCGCTCAGCTCGGGCGGCGGCAAGACCGAGAAAAAGGCCGCGGTTGCGGCCGCCGCCGCGCCGGTCGAGAAGGTGGTCTACCGCCCGGTGCGGCGCAAGCTGCCCGACGAGCGGCGGAGCATCACGCACAAGTTTTCGATCGGCGGCCATGAGGGCTACATCACGGCCGGCATGTACGACGATGGCACGCCGGGCGAGATCTTCATCACCATGGCCAAGGAAGGCTCGACCATCTCCGGCCTGATGGACGCGTTCGCCACCGCGGTCAGCTTCAACCTGCAATACGGCGTGCCGCTGAAGTTCCTGGTCGACAAATTCGCCCACCTGCGGTTCGAGCCCAGCGGCTGGACCGGCAACCCGCAGATGCCGTACGCCAAGTCGATCATGGATTACATTTTCCGCTGGCTGGGCGCCAAATTCCTGGGGCCGGAGTACGCGGTCACGGAAGTTGGCGAAACCCCCAACCTGCGGCCCACCGAGCCCGACCCGCAGCAGCAACTGCCCTTCGCGCCGGTCATCCGCCGACGCCCCGCTGTGCGCCGAATGCGGTTCCATCATGACGCGCAACGGAAGCTGCTACAAGTGCGGCAATTGCGGCGGCACCAGCGGCTGCAGCTAGCCGGCGAAGGCCGCCCTCGGCCACGCGGTGCATCGAGTTTCCAGTGGGAGAATCGCACACCCGGTCCGCACGTCGGGCCGGGTGTTTTTTTATTGGGAGGGTGGAGACGGCCTCGGTGTGCGGGAAGAAACGTCCCGATGAATCGGGACGCTGCAGGCCTGACGGCCCGCGCCACGGCGCCGCGCCCGCTTCATCGTGGCGGCTGCCGCCCAGCACAGTGCCGCTCCGCCAGCTAGGAGCCATCCCGAGCCCGGCTCCGGCACGCCGCCGGGAGCTGGCGGATCGTCGAGAGTGGCTTCCACCACCGGCGCGCCCGTGGTCAGCCCTCCTTCCGACAGCGAAATCGTCAGATCGTGCGGGATGGTGTAGGAGGACAACCCGACACTGGCGGTTGGCCCGAGGTTCTGCAGCATCAGCACCGCCGAAGCGCCGCTGAACAGTTGCTGCGAGAGCGCGGGCGAGAGTGTCAACGAAGCTTCGAGGTCGCCCACCGGACCGCTATAGGAGGCGCTTTGGTACTGCGCCGGCACAAACTCCAGGAGCTCCGGAAACATCGCGATCACCGAGCCGCTGGGCGTCTCCAGCGCCGCATCAAAAAGGCCGCCTGGACCCGGAGCGCTGGAAACCAAGCCGAAGCTCACTATCGCCGGATACGGCGATAGCCCGAACGCCGTCGCATCAATCGCAAAACCATACGTGGCGAGCGTGAAAAACAGCGCATCGTCAGTGCTGAGCGATGCCGTGGTTTGGTCGGTCACGTTAATAGGGACCGCCGCCAGCGGCAAACTGGCCGCCAGCACTGCCATCACCGCGTGCCGCCAGACACCTCTCCCATTGCGCGATGTTCTCATCGGCCCGAGTATACGTCGTGGTTTTTGGCTTGCCCAGAATCCAAAGTACCGGTACGGGTCTCCATGTTGCCCCTTACGAATTAAGGTAACAGCCGCCGGCCGAAGCAAAAAAGTATAGCAGCGATTTGAACAGGCTATTACCGCCGGCGTCTCCATTTCACGTTGTAATGACGGTGTGTTTTCCGACAGTCGAGTTTAGAATGGGGTTCGGGATGCGGTTCGGACTCCAGGTCCTTTTCTTGGCAGTTGGCCTGCCGTTGCAGGTCTTGGTTCTCGCCGCCTTGCTTCGCGGCGCCTGGCGCCGTTATCCCCTACTGCTTGCGTTTGCGACGGTGGAATTCGTTTCCGCTCTGGTTCAGGCCCCGGGCGCTCTTGAGGCGATGCGCGGTCTCCACTCGCCGGGTCAGCCGTACTGGGTAACCTATTGGATAGGCAATGCCATCAACCAACTGCTCCTTTACGCCGTCGTCGTCAGCTTCCTTTACCGCGCGTGCGAACGCCTTCGCTCAGCCACCGTCGCACGTATACTGCTGATTCTGGCTGCGTGCCTGGTGGCGGGGGGACGTTTCTGGTGCACTACGATCCGTCGCTCGCACGCGGCTTTTGGTTGACGCCGTGGTTCCGCGATCTGAATTTTACCTCCGCCCTGATGGACATCGTGCTCTGGACTTCGTTGCTGGCGGTGCGGGATAAAGATCGGCAGTTGCTGATGCTGTCGGGAGGGTTGGGCGTGCAATTCGCCGGAGAAGCGATCGGCGAGTCGCTGCGCCAGATGGCGATGCGATCGCTGTCACATCCGCTCGCGTTGGCCGGCAGTGTAATCATGGTTGCCGCCAACCTATTCCGGTTTTACGCCTGGTGGAGGGCTTTACGACGCCGGCCGGAAGAGAAAGCAACTGCCAGGCTCCAGGCCGTGCGCGAGCGCGGCAGCACGTTGTGACGCGACCCGGCGCGAGCGCCTCCGTCCGCAGATGCCTACGCCCCGCGGCGGCCGAATGCTTCGCGAAAAGGGACGGGCCGGGCATGCCCAAAGCACACCCGGCCCCGGCGCCTGACGCAAAGATAGACCGGCGTCTTTACCAAGCGATGTAGGGAACCGTCCCCACCCCACGCGTCGCGGGCTTACTTGGTGGTAGCCACGGTCGGAGCGGTGTACACCTTTATCTCGACACGGCGGTTCTTGGCGCGCGCCGCGGCGGTGTGGGCCTCATCCACCGGCTTGTCCGGACCCAAGCCGACAACATGGATGCGGTAGACCGGGACATCGTGTTTGGAAACCAGGTACTCCACCACGGCTTCTGCCCGGCGGCGGCTGAGCGCTTCGTTGTATTCCCGCTCACCCGTGCTGTCGGTGAACCCTTCGACGGCGACAAAGAACCGCTTGTTGCCCTGGATATCCTGCGCGAGTTTGTCCAATGCTGCCTGGGCGTCCGTCGTCAAGTGGTCCCGATTGATGCCAAAGGTCACCGTGGTCGAAGTCTGCACCTGGTAGTCGTCCAGGCTGGCCACCGACTCGCGGAGGCTGGCCAGCGCCGCGGAGTTCTGATCGCTCTTCTGGGTGGCCACTGCGGCTTGCTTGGCGGCATCGTTGGCGTGATTTCCCGCGTCCTGCGCGTCATGCTCGGCGGCGCCGGCCTTCTCATTGGCCCGGTCGATGCCGTTTGCGGTTTTCTCATCCAGTTCTTTCAACTGGTCTTGCGTAGTCTTGATTTGCGTGGCATTTTGCGTGCCCTGCTGGCTGGCCTGATCCGCCTTGGCCTGAATCGGGGCCTCTGTGGCCTGTACGTACTTCTTGGTTGCGCAGCCAGTGGCGAGCAACGCGCCTGCTGCGAGGATCGCGGCAGCTAGGGAAACCTTCATAATCGTCATAAACCTCGGCGGGCATTATAGCAAGCGGCGGCCCATTCGCCAAGCCGTGCCATTTGTTACAGATGAACAATGCTCCGGAAAACACGCGCGGCCAACGCTATGTAATTCTTACACGAGGGCGTGCAGTTCGTGCGTCATGGGTGACGCAGTTCTTGCATCCAGTCGGTCATCACCGTGATCGGCCAATCGCCGGTCCGCTCGTACGGCAGGTTCATCAGCAATCGCTGCCCGTCGGGCGATACATCGTACAAGTCGGACTTCTTCGGAATGGCGCGTGTCTCAAATAACTTGCGCGGAGGCTCGAACTTGAAATCGCCCGACGCGGCCGAAGTGGAAACTGACATCACACTGCCAGCTCCAGCCAGGAAAAACAACTCGAGTCCGTCGGCGCGCCAGCGCGGCATCCGGCCGCCGCCCTCGGAAACTTCGGTGCGGCGTTTGATCCCGTCGGAAATGCCGTCGAACGCCTGCACGTAGACCTCATCCCGGCCGGATTCGCGGGACTGATAGGCCAGCCAGTGGCCATCGGGCGAGAGCGCGGGATAGCTCTCCGAGTGGTCCCTGTCAACTACCGGGCCCCCACGCCGATCGCCCAGCGAGAATGCCCAAACGTCGGAAGAAGTGCCGGCGGTGGCAAAGGAGCCGAACAGGAGATAACGGCCATCGCGCGACCAGTCGGTGAGATACTTCGAGTATTCACTGTGGAACAGCGGCTCAGCCGGGTCGGGCCCTTTCAGCGTCTTCAGGTAGATGTCGTAAAGCGGGCCGGGATTACTGGTAAAGGCCACCCGGGTGGCATCGGGCGACCAGACCGGAGAACGCGCGTCGGCTCCGGGAACCGAAACCAGCCGCGAGGCCGTGTCTCCTTCGAACAACCACAACTCCCCCCGATGGCGGTCGGACGCCAGCTTGCCGCAGAGCACCCGTCTGCCATCCGGGGCGATCCGCGGCAGACCCCAGTCCGCGGGCTCACCCAGCAGACCGGTCTGCTTCCCCTCGCGATCCATCCACACCAACTGGCGAGTGGACGGGCTGACCGTCTGATATACCAGCAGACCGGTGGCGGAAACCGAAACCGGCGCCTGGGAGAGAGTTTCGACCGCGCCCGCATGGCGGAGGAACGGCTCCGGTTTGCCCTGCACTTCGAGAATCGAGGGATTGAATCCCTGCGCGTACAGATCGCCGTCCTGAACGAAAAGGAGATAGCCGAACCGGGCTGGGTTGCCGTCCGGATCGCCGGAGTAGAGGGCATCGGAATCCGATGCAAAAAGCAGACTGCTGTCCCTGGTTTCGAGATCGCCCGAGTACACCCCGTTGTTCTTGTCGGCCGCGCCGAGCGCGAGAAAAGTGAAGTGCCTGCCGTCCGGCAGGAAGTGGGGCCAGCGGTAGGAGCGATGCTCTCTGGCCTTATTCGGCGGCAACAGGGCCTGCAGATCGGCGCCGTTTTCGGAAATGCGGTAAAGACCTCCGGCAAGGCTAGGCGAGAAGACGATCACCCCGGCGCGGTTCCACGTCCCGCCACCCGCCATGTCATCGGCGGGACAAAGAACCCGCGATTCTCCGCTGGCTTTGCCGTCGGCGGCGAACTGCAACTTCCAGATCTTCAGCGAGCGGCCGGCGAAATACCCGATGGCGGAGCTGTCGGCGGACCAGAAGATCTCCGAGGCTCCATCCGTGCCGGGTACGATTCTGGCATGCATTTCATCCAGCGCGCGCAGCCATAGCATGCGGTGGCCTTCCGGGTCGTCCGCGGAATACGCGATGTAGCGGCCGTCGGGCGATATAACGACGCCAGTCGGGAAGCTCGACTTCGACTCCGCCGGGATGAGGAATTTCAGCACCGGACCTGTCACGCGCCGCTGGAAGAACAACTTGCCCGCGAACAGGCCGGCAGCCGCCACCGTCAAGAGTATCGCTCCGAAACCGAGCAGCCGCAGACGCTTGGCACGGCGCGCCGCCTGCTGCACGGCAAAAACATCCAGCCAGTAGGTATCGCTGGCGCGCTCGACGGCCGTCGCCCCTTGTCCGACCATGGCTGCCGGAGCGGCTCGCCGCACGCGCGGGCTTGCAGCCTTGGTCAGAAACCGCGCCGCCAGTTTCAACTCCGTCACCACATTCTGCAGGCGCTGTCGCCGTCCGAGGGGTTCCTTTTTCAGGCAATCGGCGATCACCGGCTCGATGGCAGCCAGAACCGGCGATTGCAGCGGCGGCATCGGTGGAGATTGGCTCAGAATCGCCATTCGCACGGCGTCGGGGCTGCCGGCAAACGCGGGCCTGCCGATCGCCATTTCGTACAGCACGGCTCCGTAAGCGAACACGTCGCTGCGCCAGTCGGGCGGGTCGCCGCGAATCTGCTCCGGCGAAGTGTAGGCTTGGGCACGCGCATCCTGCGGTACCGGCTGCAGGATCGTGGCGCTGTGCTCGCCGACCACGATCGACCAGGGCGAGAGACTGCCGTGGACCACGCCACGGTCGTGCACCCGGCGCAGTGCCTTGCCGATGCCGATGGCGTAGCGCAGCACGAGTTCAGGCGCGAGCGGGGCCGCCTTAAGCAACTCCGCCAGAAACTCGCCATGAGCGGGCTGCCCGGTCAGTATGTCGATTCCTCTCTCGGGGAGGTCGTTCACATGGCATCTCCGGCGGCGTCAGTCCTGGGCTTCCGAAACTCTCCCCTTGCGTCTGCGCTCCGAACTCCAGTATCCGCCCATGCGGACGACAATTCAACGAGATGCGCCTGCCTGCGGGTGAAACGGTTGGGGCCGTTCCCTTAGCCTGTGGTACGGCTGCGAAGGCCCGGCGGGCGTGTTCTCCACAAAGGCTCTCCGAAAACGGCAAATATCGGTTGCGCGGCAGTCACAATTGCCCGAATTTTCCCGAGGCCGGCGAACTCCCTATTGACAGCGGCGGTACGCAATGTACAATCCAGAGTGGTATCATTTTTATTCCCAACGGAAGTGGCGCGAAATGTTTAGAGCAAGAAAGCCCCAGCCGGCGGTGCAGCCGGAGGCCGAGGGTTATAACAGCATCCAGGTGGCGCGCATCTGCGGCGTGAGCCTGCGGCAGTTGCAGTGGTGGGACGAACGAAGCGTTGTCTCGCCGCGGCAGGACGGCCACAAGCGGATTTATGCCGCCGAAGAAGTGCTGGAGATCTCGGTAATTGCCGAGCTCCGGCGGAAGGGGTTTTCGCTGCAGAAGATCCGCCGCGTATTGCGCTTCCTCGAAAAAGATATGGGTAAGCGGCTGAGCGAAGCGCTGGCCGCGTCCTCCGAGATGCATTTGCTCACCGACGGCAAGAGCATTTACCTCGAAGAGGCGCCCAACCGCATCATCAACCTGCTGAAGAACGCACACCAGCCGATGTTCCTGGTGTGCGTCACTGACCAGGTGAAGCGGTTGGGGACGCCGGCCGAGCGCAAGCCGGCGAAATCGGAAACCGCTACCGCGGCGCGCAAAGTCCGCGCCGTTTAGCAATCTCGCAACGCGCCACTGCCGGCGCCGGAGTCGCCGCGCAAGGAGGTTCGCCGCCGCTGTCACTCCCAGGCGATGCCGCGGCGGCGCATCTCGGCCGAAAGCTGCGCCGCGGACTCAAAGGTGACGGCATCTATGCCCAATTCGCGCGCGGCCTCGGTGAAGGCTGGAATGTCGTCGGCGTAGAAACACTCGCCGGCGTGGCAGCCGGCCAGGCGCACGGCCTCCAGGAAAATCTCGGGGCGCGGCTTCATCGCTTTCACCCGATAGGAAAGCGCCAGGTGGTGGAAATGCCGCAGCACGGGGTACTGCTGCCGCACCATCTCGAAATGAATCTTGTTGGTGTTGGAAACCAGCACCAGGCGATAGCGCTGGGCCAGCCCTTCGATCACGCTCTCGGGGACCAGCACGTCGGAGAAGATCGAGTTCCAGATGACGCAGAAGCGATCGTAATCCACTTTCAGTTGGAGGCACGCGCAGAGTTGAGCGCAAAAGTCGTGCGGCTCCATCAGCCCGGTTTCGAAACGCACCGCCAGGTCGGTGGCCGCGATGCGGCGGCGGATTTCGGTCTCCGGATACGGGCACAGCTCTTCCAGCGCGCGATAGCCGGCGGAAAAATCGAAGTCGATCAGGACTTTGCCCAGATCCATCAGGATGGCTCGATACATTGGCTCTTCCTACCATAGCCGATCGGGCGCCGCGAGGGTTGGCGCTGTGCGATTGCTAACGGAAATCGCCGGCCGCATCGTTCCACAGAGGCGGCCCGCCGCTACCTTTTCGCGCCGCCAAGCGTCTCTTGTGATGACGGGCCGGATGAAAACGAATCGCAGGGGAGAGGCCCGATTGGGCCGCCTTCGGCTCGACAACAAAACTCGCATCGATTTCAAAAGGAGCTACGTATGACCATGAAGTCTTCGTTGTGTGTCGCCGTCCTGGCGCTGGCAAGCTTTGCCGTCGCCAACGCCAAATCTTACGACATCGTTCTGGACAACCCGGTGAAGGCCGGCGCGGTCCAGCTCAAACCGGGAGCCTACTCGGTGAAGGTGAAGGGCGACAGCGCCATCTTCACCTCCCTCAGTTCCGGCCAGTCTTTCACCGCGCCAGTGAAACTCGACAACAGCGGGCCTAAGTACGACGCGACCTCCGTGAAAACAGCTACCGAGAATGGCGCGGAAGTGCTGAAGTCGATCCGGTTGGGCGGTTCCAACACCACGCTCGAATTCAACGAATAGCGAACGACGCGGCAAGGCATGACCGGACCTACCGTGGCCTTGCGCGTTTGACCCAGGCCACTCTCCTGGGCTAACTTGGTTCTAAGCTGCTTGAGCTCGCAAGGGCTCGATCGCACTGGAGAGGAAACAACTGTGAAACACTTTTGGACATTGCTCGCGATGGCTGCCGCCGTGTCTGCGCCGGCTGCAATCGCGCAAGACTCGGGAGGCGACGTGAAATCGTTTTACGAATTGAAGACAACCTATCTCGACGGCAAACCGGCCGACCTCGGCGCGTTCCAGGGCAAGGTCACGCTGGTGGTCAACGTGGCCAGCAAGTGCGGTTTCACGCCGCAGTACGAGGGCCTCGAAAAGCTGCACCGCGAAATGAGCGGCAAGCCGTTTGAGGTGCTCGGATTCCCCAGCAACGATTTCGGCGCGCAGGAACCCGGCACTCCCGAGGAGATCGCTACGTTCTGCAAACGCACCTACGACGTCGACTTTCCCATGTTCTCGAAGGTCGTCACCAAGGCCAATCCGGATCAGTCGCAGATCTACAAGTTTCTCGGCGCCTCCGGCAATCTGCCCGCGTGGAACTTCAGCAAGTACGTGATCGATAAGAACGGCCAGGTGGTTGCGTTCTTCCCCAGCAAGATCAAGCCGGACGCCCCGGAGCTTCGCGCCGCCATCGAGAAAGCTCTCGGCGAGTAGACGCAAGGCGGCCTTGTGCAAAGCGTGGGGCAGGCGCTCCGCCTGCCAACCGCTCGCTCAACCAACAGTTGTCAGGCGAAAGCGCCTGCCCCACCTGGCGCACCGCGGGCGGCAGCGCAGGCCCTCGCTATCCAGCCGCCGATCCGCTCGAACTTTGCTCCCGCGCGGCACGGTTGGCCAGTTCGTCGCAGCGGTTGTTATCGGCGTGCGACGCGTGGCCCTTGGTCCACACCCAGGTGGTCTGATGGCGCGACACTTGTTCGTCCAGGTCTTTCCAAAGGTCCTGGTTGATCACCGGTTTCTTGGCCGACGTCATCCAGCCTTTTCGCTTCCAGCCGTGAATCCAGGTGGTGATGCCGTTCTTGACATATTCGGAATCCGTGGTCACTTCCACCGCGCACGCCTCTTTGAGCGCGCGCAAACCTTCGATGGCCGCGCGCAGCTCCATGCGGTTGTTGGTGGTGTGCGGCTCCGATCCCCACATTTCCTTGGTGCGCTGGTTGTGAATCAAAATACACGCCCAGCCGCCGGGGCCGGGATTGCCCAGGCAGGCGCCATCGGTGATGAGCTGGACTTTTTTCACCGGATCAGGAAACCGCCGCCGGTTCGGCCTCGAAGAACTCGTCCACCAGATCGAGAATCGCTTGCGGCTGCTGTGCCTGGTAAATGGACGCGCGAAGCTGCGCGCCGTGGCGCACGCCGTGGGTGAAGTAAGTGGCGAACTGCTTCATCTTGCCGACGGTGTCCTTTTCGCCCCGCTCCACCAGCATTGCGTAGTAGCGCCGCATCATTTGGTAGCGGTCGTTCTCGCTCGGCTGGTCGTAAGCGCCGGTGGCCACGTATTGCTCGATCTGGCGGAAGATCCACGGATTGGAACTGGCCGCGCGGCCGATCATCACCGCGTCGCAGCCGGTTTCGTCCACCATGCGAATGGCGTCTTCCGGCGTGACGATGTCGCCGTTGCCGATGACCGGAATCTTCACGGCGGCTTTCACCTCCGCGATGCGGCTCCAGTCGGCTTTGCCGGCATATCCTTGTTCGCGCGTGCGCGGGTGCAGCGCGATGGCGTCCAGGCCGCAGTCTTCCGCCAACCGCGCCAGTTCCACGGTCACCAGCTCGCGATCGTTCCAGCCGGCGCGGTATTTGAGCGTGAACGGAATCGTCACCGCGCGCCGGACTTCGCGCAGCAGCCGCTCCACCAGCGGCAGGTCTCGCAACAGGCCCGAGCCGCCATTGCACTTCACCACCTTGTTGACCGGGCAGCCGAGATTGAGGTCGACGATGTCGAAGCCCAGTTGCTGGCAGACGCGCGCGGCATCCGCGCATACCGCCGGGTCGGCGCCGAAGAGCTGCGCCGAAATCGGCCGCTCTTCCGCTTCGAAGGCCAGGTACTTCAGCGTGCGCGTGGGCTTGTGCGCCACCCCCGCCGCCTTCACGCCGTGGGAGCTGGTGAATTCCGTCATCATCAGCCCGCAGCCGCCCAAGTTGCGGATGAACCGGCGGAACACGGTATCGGTGACGCCCGCCATGGGCGCCAGCACCGTGGCCGGAGCAATCCGCACCGTGCCAATCGAAAACTGGCTGGGAAATGCGCGCATGGGAGCTCACTTCAATCTTAGCGGTTGCCGGCTGGCCGCATCAACGGCCAACGAGCGGCGGCGCCGCATTAACGCCTTCTAACATTAACTTCGTTTCAGGACCCGCAACGCTATCCCACGCGCCGCGTTTGACGGTGTAGGAGGCAAGAGCAAAATGAAACGCAAACTTCTGGCGGCCGCATTCCTGATGGCCGGATCGCTGTTCACCGGCTGCGCAGGACGCGCCGCGGTCATCGTGGAACCGCCGCCGCCACGCTACGGCGTGATCGGCGTGGCACCCGGCCCCGGCTTCGTCTGGACCGAAGGATTCTGGGATCTGCGTGGCAGCGCTTGGGTCTGGGCTCCCGGCCGCTGGGTTCGCCCGCCGCGGCCGCGCGCCGCGTGGGTGGCCCCCGCGTGGCGCCATGAGGGCGCCCACTGGCGCTACTACCGCGGCCACTGGCGATAACGCCGGCAGGTGGGACAGGCCGTAGCCATTCGTGGTTCGTCACGCCTCGATTGCAGCACGAGAGACGCGACGGACGACAAAACCCGAACGGTCTGTCCCACGCTACGCTGCCGCCTGCCGGGCGCTCAGGCGCGCCTTGCGGATGCGCAGGTATGTAATCCGCACTAGCGCCAGCACCGGTACCGACAGGAAGGTCCCAGCGATGCCGGCGATCTCCGCGCCGGCGAACACGCCGAACAGCACCAGCAGGGGATGCAGTTGCACGCCTCGCCCCATCAGGTGCGGCGAGACCACGTAGTCCTGAACCACGCGAAAGAGCACCACAAACACGATAATCGGCAGTAATCCCACGCCCGCCAAACTGGCCACGATAAGGATCAGCGCGACGGCGGTGACCGGGCCCAACATGGGAATGAATTCCAGCAGGCCGCCGGCGGAGCA
>CAWJLI010000138.1:0-22375 GCA_963843095.1 Bryobacterales bacterium | reverse complement strand
AAGGGGACGGTGAGCCCGCACAATCCGAAGACTATCCGCGCGTCGGCGGGCTCGGTGTTTCGCGTTCCGTGTCTTTGGGGGATGGATGCGGCGGCGGCGCGCGCCGCGCTGCAGCAGAATGGTGTGCAGCTCTATGCGGCCGTTCCGGCGCGTGCAGCGGCGCCGGCAAGGGCGCTCGACGGCGTGGATTTCGCGCCGCCCTGCGGCCTGGTGATCGGCAACGAGGCGCGCGGAGTGGGAAGCGTGCTGCGCGCTGCGGCGCATGATGTGTCGATTCCTACGGTGGGCGTCGAGTCGCTCAACGCCGCCATGGCGGCCGGCATTCTGCTCTACGAGGCCCGGCGGCAGAGGAACATCCCGTCGTGAGCCTGTTCGATTCCACTCCGCCCTCGCCCGATGCGCCATCCGCAAGCGATGCCAAGCGCCCGCTGGCCGAGCGCATGCGGCCTGACCGGCTGGAGGACTTCATCGGCCAGGAGCACATTCTGGGCCCGGAGAAACCGCTGCGCCGCCAGATCGAGCGCGATGAGCTCAGCTCGGTGATTCTGTGGGGCCCTCCCGGAGTCGGCAAGACCACCCTCGCCAAGCTGATCGCCCGCATCACGCGCTGCGAGTTCATTCCGTTCAGTGCGGTGTTGAGCGGCATCAAGGAAATCAAGGCGGTGATGGCCGATGCCGAAAAGCTGCGGCGTCTGGGCCGGCGCACCATCCTGTTCATCGATGAAATCCATCGCTTCAACAAAGCCCAGCAGGATGCCTTCCTGCCCTACGTGGAACGCGGCGACATCATTCTCATCGGCGCCACCACGGAGAATCCGTCCTTCGAGGTGATCTCGGCGCTGCTGTCGCGCTCGCGCGTTTATGCGCTGCGGCTGCTCAGCGTGCCGGAGTTGACGACGCTGTTGCGGCGCGCGCTGCCGGTGGTCCATCTGGAGGCGACGGACGAACTGCTCGAACAGATCGCCATTTACTCGAACGGCGACGCGCGGCAGGCCTACAACACGCTCGAAGCCGCGGCCGCCGCGTCGCAGGGCGTGCTCACCGAAACTGCGCTTGAAAACGCCATCGAGCGCAAAGTGCTGCTCTACGACAAGGGCGGCGAGGAGCACTACAACCTGATTTCGGCGCTGCACAAATCGGTGCGGTCGAGCGATGTGGATGCGGCGCTATATTGGCTGGCGCGTATGCTCGAATCCGGCGAGGACCGGCTGTATCTAGCCCGCCGGTTGATCCGCATGTCGATCGAAGACATCGGCCTGGCCGATCCGCGCGCGCTCGAACAGGCGATCGCGGCCATGCAGGCGGTCCATTTTCTCGGAATTCCGGAAGGCGACCTCGCGCTAGCCCAAGTCGCCATCTACCTTTGCGCCGCGCCCAAGAGCGATGCCTCGTACAAAGCGCTGGGCGCGGTGGCGGCGGACGTGGAGAACACGATCGCCGAACCGGTCCCGATGAACCTGCGCAATGCCCCCACCAAGCACATGAAGGCCTGGGGCTATGGCGAAGGCTACGAGCACGCCCACAAATTCGAGGACGCCATCACCGATATGGAATGCCTGCCCGCATCGCTAGCCGGCCGCCGCTACTACTTCCCCACCAACCGCGGCGTCGAAAAGCGGATCGCGGAGAGGTTGGAAGAGATACGGAAGGCGAAGGCGGAGCGAAGCGGGGGCGAGGGGTAGATTGGGTTTTTGCCCGCGCGCTAGTCGTCTTCCGTGTGAGGCCACGGTCACCATTGCTGAGACCAGGCGCCTGGCAATGGCACATCCCCGTTCTCGGTAAGAATGAGCCGTCCCGCCGCCGGATTCTGCGTCTATCAATGTGCGAACACTCATCCTTCTACCGATACTCCTCGCGCCCGCACTATTCGGACAGGGGCGCGCCGCCTGCGATCTGGTGACGCAGGACGAAGCGAACGCCCGGCTCGGCGGCAGCGCGAATAAGCTCTCCATGGGCGCAATAGGTTGCGGTTACTCGGTGCGGGCACTCGGCGTACGCCTGACCATCACCGTGACCGACTGGGGCGCCACGTCCAAGGCAATCTGGGACGGCGCGAAGGCGACCAGCATCAGACGTAACTCACTGGTCGGCGACGAGTCCGGGATGGGCACGTACGCTTATGCCGAGCTGATCCGGCGCAGCGCCCAAAGTTCGGCCGGCAAGTGCGGTTTCGAGGTCGTCAAGGGCACCAAGGTGATTACAATCTTCGTCACCGATGATGCGGAGAAGCAGGACATAGCCGGCAGGAAAGAGATGCTCGACAAGCTTCGGCCGTTGGCGCAGAAGGCCGTGCAACGTCTGTAACGCGGCAGAAGCGTGCGAGCCAGTTGTTTTGCGGGTGGCTTTCGCATTATCCTTGTGTTCGCCATGACGCGGACCGATTTTCTGAAGCTCTCCGCCGCCGCCGCGCTTTCGACCGCGGCCACGGCCCAAAACCAGCATCCCGATCGGGACCTGGGTTTCACCGACACACCGATGCTTCCGGGCATGCCCTGGCACGTGCACGATCCGGCGCGCCCGCATCCCAAAGTGGTGGTTCCGGCGAGCGTGCCCGGCGCTCCGCCTTCCGACGCCATCATCCTCTTCGATGGCACGGATCTTTCGCACTGGGTGCAACACGGGAGGGGCGCCGACGCCGGGAAGATGGTCGACCCGGTATGGAAGCTCGGGGCCGGCTACTTCGAAGTGGTGGGCAACTCGGGCGACCTGCTGACGCGCGAAAAATTCGGCGACTGCCAGTTGCACGTGGAGTGGGCATCGCCCGCGCCGCCGCATGGCACCAGCCAGGGCCGCGGCAACAGCGGCGTGATCCTGATGAGCCGCTACGAAATCCAGGTGCTGGACGCTTGGGAGAACCCGACCTACGCGGACGGCCAAACGGCCGCGATTTACGGCCAGTGGCCGCCGCTGGTCAACCCGGCCCGCAAGCCGGGCGAGTGGAACACCTACGACATCGTCTTCGAAGCGCCGCGCTTCGCCGGCGACCAGGTCACCAGGCCGGCGTTTGTGACGGTGTTCTACAACGGCGTGGTGGTGCACAACCACAAAGAGATCATGGGCCCCATGGTCTACCGGCAAGTGGCCCACTACACGCCGCACGCGAGCGAAGAGCCGCTACTGCTGCAGGATCACCACGACCCGGTGCGCTACCGCAATATCTGGATCCGCCGGCTGGGTGGGTACGACCAGCCGGAGTAAAGGTAGGGCATGCTTTAGCTTGCTAACTCCCGCTTGCGGGCGAGTTCTTTCGGAGCCGTCGCTTGTCGGCCCAACTCCGCTTTGCGCCGCCACAGGATGCGCAAAGCGATGGCCTGATTTGCCCTTACACCGTACGCGCTTAACTTTCGAATACTGATGATCGCCTGTTCGGTTCTGGTATGCTGAGGCGGCTAGGCGGCGTTCGGCGTGACGATTTCCGGTCAGATGAAGAAATCGACACAGTTGTCGATGAGGCTCATGGGAGTGTTGATCGGTCTGTTCTTCGGAGCCCCCTCCGTGTTTCCCTTATTTCCGTTCTTCTCTCATAGAGCGCTCAGTCAAGGGCTGGTGATCGCCGCTATAATCCTCGGCCCCCTTTTGTTCGCTTGCGGGTTCGGACTCTGGCGATGGCAGATGAGGAATGCGGTGGTGGAATTTGCCTGCGACGGAGACTCATTCCAGTTCCGGAAGGCGTGGCGCGACTCCGCCGAAACGCAAGCCGTTTCCGATGTCGCAAAGGTCTGGGGCCGGAGATCGCGGAATTATGGGCTGTGGTATCGAGTGCTCTTCCGGGATGGCACCCAGGCTGCGCTGTCTTGTAATGACCTGCCCAATGCCAAGGTCTTCGCGGACTGGTTGTACTCCCGCAGCCAGGAGCGCAGAGCGGCGGAAGCGGGGACGCGTTCTTTGGATTAGGCGAGAAGCGCGTCCGGCCCTTTTTCCAACTCTCAGGTCCTGATCGTAGCCTGATTCGTTCTGGTATGCTGAGGCGGCTAGGCGGCGTTCGGCGTGATGATTTCCGGTCAGATGACGAAATCGCAGCAGTTGTCGTTCAGGCTCACGGGAGCGTTGATGGGCCTGATGTTTGGGTCCATCGTCCTCGGGTTCGGCTTAGTGCCGTTTTTCCTTCCAAATCGACACCTTGATAAAGGAACGCAGATCACCGCTATAGTCCTCGGCCCCCTTATAATTGCCCTCGGGTTCTGGCTCACGAGCTGGATGAACGCGGACACAGTCGTGGAGTTTGCTTGTGACGGAAACTCGTTCCGGTTTCGGAAATTAGGGAGCCACTACGCCGAGACGCGAGATCTTTCCGATGTGGCAAAGGTTCCGGCCGACAGAGGGCGTTATGGAGGAGTGTCGTATCGAGTGCTCTTCCGGGATGGCACCCATGCCGCTCTGTGTTGTGATAGCCTGCCAAATTCCAAGGCTCTTGCGGAGTGGCTACGCTCTCATATCCAGAGCGCGTAGAGCGGAGGATTCCATATTCTCGCAGCAACCTTTGCGCGGCCAAGCCCTCGCGCCGAATTGTGATTGAATAAGGACTGGCAGCCTCCGTTGACCCAGAACCCTCCGCGCATCCTCGTGGTACGGCTTGGCGCGATGGGCGACATCGTCCACGCCTTGCCCGCCGTGGCTTCCCTGAAGCAAGGTTTCCCGGGCGCGCACCTTACCTGGGTGGTCGAACCGCAGTGGGCCGCGTTGCTCGAAGGCAACCCGTTCGTCGACCGCGTGATTCTGTTGCGCCGCCGCGACGCCTCGCGGCGTGTTGGTCATCGCTGCGCGAATTACGCTCCGCCTCGTTCGATTTCGCGGTGGATTTCCAGGGACTGCTCAAGTCCGCCGTGGTGGCCGCCGCCGCGCGCCCCGAGCGCATTTTCGGCTGGGACCGCGGCCAACTGCGCGAGGCCGCGGCCGGCGTCTTCTATACCCACCGCGCTTCGAGCGCGCGCCGCGCATGTGGTGGACCGCAATCTCGACCTGGCCGCGGCCGCCGGCGCGCGCAGGCGCTCTCGCATTTTCCCGTTGCCGGCAGGCCAGCCCGAAGCGCCCTTGCCAGAAGGCGCTTTCGTGCTCGCCTCGCCGCTGGCCGGCTGGCGCGCCAAGCAGTGGCCGCTCGAAAACTACCTCGCGCTGGGCGGGTTGCTGCGCCGCGAATGCAAGCTTACGCTGGTGCTCAACGGTCCGCCTGGGAGCCTGGACGGCTTGGCAGGCGGAAGCGCCTGCCCCACTTTGCAGTGCTGGTGGGGCAGGCGCTTTCGCCTGCCAACCGAGCGGCGTCTGGCCGCACGCCTGCGGGCTGCCCGGTTTAATCGATGCCACCCGCCGTGCCGCCGCCGTGGTAGGCGTGGACAGCGGACCCATGCACCTGGCCGCGGCGCTCGGCAAGCCCGGCGTCGCGCTGTTTGGTCCCACTGACCCGGCGCGCAACGGCCCTTATGGCGGTTCGCTCCGCGTGCTGCGGTGGCCCGGCGCAGTGACTACCTACAAGCGCCTCGACGCGATTGACGAGAGCATGCGCCGGATCACGCCGCAGGAAGTGTTCGAATCCTTGCGCGCCACGCTCGGCCGCGCGCGTGGCGACAGCGGGTGCGTGGCAGGATGATCCAATTCCCCAAACCTTACGCCGATGCCGTGGCGCGGCTGCGCGTGCCATCCGGGTTCCTCATCGTGCTGGTCTTTGCCTGGTTGTCGCGGCCCCTACCGGCGTCGATTGCCTGGGGCGTTCCTGTCTCGCTGGCTGGTCTTCTGCTGCGCGGTTGGGCGGCGGGGTGCCTGGACAAGAATCGGCAGCTCTCCACCGGTGGACCTTACGCCCATACCCGCAACCCGCTCTACCTGGGTACGCTGCTGGTGGCTGCCGGACTTGCCATCGCCGCGCGCAGCCCGTGGCTTGCGTTGCTGTTCGCCTGTGTCTTCCTGTTCGTGTATCTGCCGGTCATCCAGCTCGAAGAGCAGCACTTGCGCCACCTGTTTCCGGAGTACGAATCTTACGCGGACCGCGTGAGACCGCTGTGGCCGCGTCTGACGCCGGACCCCGCGTCAACTCCAGCGGCGTTCCGCTTTCGCCTGTACATCCAGAATCAGGAGTATCAAGCCGATGCCGGATTCGCCATCGGGCTGCTTTACCTGATCTGGCGGCTGCCGCGCTGAGACCGCCAGCGCCACGGGGCACTCGAAAAAAAGTTGAAACTTCCCGGCCTTCCGTGTATCCAATCTCACAAGGGTAGATGGCGCGGGTCAATAGACCCGCCGGGGAATGCTGCCAAGTGGAATTCTGGCGCCTGACCGGCCGGAGGGACTGGTCAGGCGTCAATTTTAGCGGCTCGCCAGCGCCACGCGGTCACCAGCACCGAGCCGATCAGAATCAGCGCCACGCTCAAGCCCACCCAGATTCCCGCCGCCCCCCATCCAAAGTGAAAACACAAAAGGTACGATACTGGCAGGCCTATCGCCCAGTAACCGGCCAGGTGCGCCAGCATGGGCGTGCGCGTGTCGCCGAGGCCGCGCAGCGCGCCGGTGGAAACCGTTTGCAGACCGTCGAACAACTGGAACAACGCGGCGATGCGCAACAGCACCGCACCACCGGCGATCACCGCGGCATCGTGGGTGTAAATGCGGACGATCCAACGTGGCGCCGTCCCCAGCGCCACGCCCGCACTGCCCATAAACAGCGCGCCCAGCAGGATGGCCGTCCAGCCGCGAGTTGCCGCACCGCGCGCGTCGCCGGCGCCATAGGCCTGCCCTACCCGCACCGCCGCCGCCGAGCTGATGCCCAGCGGCACCATGTAAGTGGTCGACACCACGTTGATGGCGATGCTGTGGGCCGCTAGCGAGGCTTCGTCCAGGTGCGCCGCAAAGACGCTCACTAGCCCGAAAACCACGCCTTCAAACAGGATTTGCATGGCCGCTGGCATCCCCAAACCCGCCAGGCGGCGTATGCGCTGAAGCGAAGGCTGCCAGGAGATCGCCGACAGAATATTGCCCGTGCGCCGCTCGTGCCACACGATCGCCGCCAGCAACACCGCCGCCATGTAGCAGCGCGCAATCGTGGTGGACCACCCCGAGCCTTCCAGGCCCATTCGCGGCGCGCCCCAATGGCCATACATCAGCACCCAGTTGCCCAGCACGTTGATCGCGTTGGCGCTGACCAGCGCGAATGTCACGGGCTTGACTACGTCGATCGCCTGCAGGTAGCGCCGGAAAGCGGCGTAGAAGAGCAGCGGCGGCGAGACCCCACGCCAGCGCCTTCAGGAACGGATCGAACAGCACCATCACATTGGCGGTTGGTTCCGGTGGCGCGGAGCAGAGGGATCAGCAACAGAATCGCCAGCGCCAGAAATGGCGCGAGCGCCAGGCTCAGCCAAACACCGTTGACCAGCGTGCGCCGGCAATCGGCGGCGTCTTCGGCGCCGTGCGCCTGCGCCACCAGCGTATCCATGCCCAGCAGAAAGCCGGTGCCGCAGATGGCGATGGGGTAGAACACCATCGCGCCCAGGCTGCCGGCGCCCAACGCGGCCGCGCCCAGGCGGCCGGCCATGATGGTATCTTCGAGACCCATCGCCATCCAGCCCAGCTCCGCCAGCGCCAGCGGAACCGCCATGCGCAGCATGGGCGCGAACTCGGCGCGCAAATGGAGTCGGTGGGCCGCCACGCGTTACGCCTTGGGATGCGCCTTGTCGTACACCTTCATCAGGTCGGTCAGCGAAACCTGGGTGTACTTCTGGGTGGTGGAAAGCCGCGCGTGCCCCAACAGTTCCTGGATGGCGCGCAGGTCGGCGCCGCCGGCGAGCAGATGGGTGGCATAGGCGTGGCGGAAGCCGTGCGGGTGGACCGACGGATCGCCGCACAGAACCGTGGCGTATAGTTTGACGATGCCGTGAATGCCGCGGACGCTGAGGCGGTGGCCGCGATGGTTGAGAAACACAGCCGGCTCGTCGCGCGCGACCGGCCGCTCGGCGAGGTACCGCTCGAGCGCGGCGGCGGCCTTGCCGGGCAGCGGCACCTGGCGCTCCTTCTTGCCCTTGCCGCGCACGCGCATCCATGTCTCCTGCGCGGCACGGTCGAGATCGTCCAGATTCAGACCGGCCAGCTCGCTGACCCGCACGCCGCAGCCATAAAGGATTTCCAGCAGAGCGCGGTCGCGCGACGGGTACGGCCGCTCCAGTTTCCCGGCGGCCACGTCGTCGAGCAGGGTGTTCATCTGTTCCGCCGTCATCACTACCGGGAGTTTCTGCGGAGCCTTGGGCAGCCGCAGCAGGCGAGCCACGTTGATGGGGGCCACGCCCTCGCGTTGCAGGAATTGAAACAGGCCGCGCACCGCCGCCACCTTGCGGCGGATGCTGACCGCCTCCAGTTCCTGCCGGTAAAGCCAGAGCATCCATTCGCGCAGCAACAGCAGATCGATGGCTTCGGGCGCCGGCGGCTCGCATTCCGGCGGGGAAAGGAAGTCGAGCAGTTGGCGCAAGTCGCTCCGGTAGGCGTCGAGCGTGTGCGGCGAGACCGCCGTGCGCGCCAGTTCCGCCAGGTAGCGTTCGATCTCTTGCTCCAGCCGGGAGTACATGGTCTAGTCCGCGAGCCGGCCACGGGGCGCAGACTTTTTCCCCGCGCGCCTCGTCCTAGTCTCTGAGAAGCCGGTTGCTATGATGAAAACCATGAAGCGATGTCTGTGCCTGTTGCCGCTTGCCGGCGGGCTGGCGTGCGCGGCGGATCTGGCCGGCGTACATTCCGTATATATGCTGCCGATGGCGCGCGGGATGGACCAGTATCTGGCCAACCGGCTCACCAGCGAGCATGTTTTCCACGTCGTCACGGATCCCAAGCTGGCCGATGCCATTTTCACCGACCACATCGGCGAAGGCTTCCAGGAGCAGTTGGAGGACTTCTCGCCGACGCCCAAACCGCCCGAGCCGGCAAAACCAGCCAATCCGGAGCCCACTGCCAAAACGGGCGACGAGCCCAAAGGCAAAACGGGCGACGAGCCGAAAGGCAAACCGGGCGATGAGCCATCTTCCCCTGGCCTGATGGGGAAGACGGAAAACACGCTGAGCAAACCCACCGCCTCCGGGTTCGGCCGCGGCCGCGGCACCTTGTTTCTGGTGGACGCCAAGTCGCGCCAGGTCATCTGGTCCGTATACGACCCGCCCAGGGATTTTGCCGGCAAGGAAATGAATCGCACCGCCTCCGATATTGTAAGCCGGCTCAAGCGGGACCTGAACCCGAAGAAGTGAGCGGTCGGCGCAACCGGGTCAACCCCAACGCCGCCACATACATCGCCCCGCCCACGCCACGGGTTTACCGATCAGAAAGTTATCGGAACGATCTGTTGCTCGCCCTGGTACGAAATCACCTTGTCCGGCGCGTCGGTAACCTCCACTCCCGTGCCGTGGCCCTTCCGCACGATGACCACATGAAAAGTGCGCATGTTCAACATGCCCGGGAAACTCCCCTTTCTGGCGCCAATTCTGAGCTGGCGCTGCGCATCGTCCCAGTTGAAATCAATCGTCGAATAGACGCCCTTTTCGTAGTTGTAGTTATCGTTCTCGTCCTCATACAGCGTGAAACCGCCGTTGGCTCCGGGGTAGATACGCAACTCGATCGGATCAGCCGGCTTTTCCGTGGAGTATTGAACCAATGGACCCATCGGTACGATGGAACCCGACCGGACCATGAGCGGAATCTTGTCGATGGGAGCGTCCGCAACCACATCCCTGCCGCCGGCCAGCACCTCTCCCGTCCAGAAATCGATCCACTGATTTCCGGCCGGCAGATAGACGCTCCGCGTCTTCTGTCTCGGTTCGGCCGGCTTCGCCTCGCGGGCGAAAATCTCCGGGGTCTTCCAGAACATCTGGGCACGAAACGCGCCGAGCACCGCGTTCGATGTCTCGAACGCGAAGTCATATTCCTTCCCGGCCACTAACTCGACGGGCACGGTGTAGGACTCCATCGAGTCGTAGTTGTGCGCCACTTCCTTGCCGTCCAGATAGACTCGCCGCGGCCCGAAGCTTTTCATGTTGAACCGGTATTTCCCGGTTTCGGTCGGAACCAGCTTGCCTTCCCAGCGCATCGAGAATCTGGGATCGGTAATGAAGCTCGGCCAGCCCGTGTACCAATACAGATCGATCACTGGCTCCACGGCTTCGTGGCATAGCTTCTTGAAGTCCGCATCGCAATAATACCTGGCGGTCAGGCCCGGCTTGCCGTCCTTCGTCTTGAAGTCCTCGGGCCCAATGGGAATGGTCTGCTCCGGCGGGCGATGGTCCATGTACTCCGTCACTGGGGAAACCATGATCGCCGGGCCGAACATGAACTGGTCGTCGATCGAATAGGTCTTCCGGTCCTGCGCGAAATCCATCGGCAGGCCGCGCATGATGGAATACCCATCGTGGGTGACCCGCCAGCCCAGCGAATAGATGTAGGGCAGCAGCCGGTATCGCAGATTGTCGAATTTAACCAGCGTGCCGGTGTAATCGCCAAACTCCCAAATCTCGCGCGGCGTCTCCGAGCCATGCGACCGGAAAATGGGCGAGAAGGCCCCCAACTGAAACATTCGTGCGTAGAGTTCCTGATACGCCGGGTCCTTGCCGCCGTTCGAGAACACGCCGCCCTGACACCCCAGTGAGTACGCACCGATATCGAAGGTCCAGTAAGGAATGCCGGCCATGCTGTGATTGATTCCCGCCGAGATCTGTTTCCGGTAAACGCCCCAGTCCGCGCCGATGTCTCCCGACCAGGTAGTTGCCGCGGCCCTCTGTTGGCCGGCGAATGTCGACCGGGTGAGAATGTAAACCCGCTTCTGGTCCGTCTCTTTCCGCTGGTTCTGGTAGACGCCTTCGGTGATGACGAGCGAGTAAGGATTGAGATATCTGGCGAACGAGCCGAGATGACTATTCTCGACCCGCTTCATCTCATACTCTTCGGACTCCTTGGTGAGTGCGTTGACGATGTCGGGCTCGGTCGAGTCCATCCACCAGGCGTCGACTCCCTTGGAAAAAAGCCCGTTGTTCGCGTATTTCCAGTACAAATCGTTGGCCGCCGGATTATACGCATCGAAGTAACGGAAGCCGGCCCATCCCACCGGCGAATACAGGTACCCGTGGCGCTCCATGTCTTTGTAAATTGGTGCAGCAGGCCCGAGCCCGCCCCAGATGGAAATCATCAGATGGAAATTCTCTTTGTGCAGCAGGTCGATCATTTCCTTTGGCCGCGGGTACTTGGTTTCGTCGAAGTACATGCCGCCCCACGTATCGTTGCCGCCCCAGTAGTTCCAGTCCTGGACGATGTTATCGATGGGAATCCGGCCCTTGCGGTATTCCTGCGCGATGCCCAGCAGTTCGTCGCGGGTCGCGTAATGCTCCTTGCTTTGCCAGTAGCCGTAGGCCCACTTGCCGTACATCGGGGCCGGCCCAGTGAGCTGCCGGTATCCGGCGATGGCCTGGTCGATGGTCGGGCCAAAAAAGAAATAGTAATCGATGTTGTCCGCGACTTCGGACCAGAAGGACGTCGCGCCGGGATTGTCGGCGAAGATCGTCTTGGAATAGTTGTCCCAGAAGATCCCGTATCCTGCGGTGGAAACCAGCATGGGCGTGACCGCATCCGTGTTGGACTGCACGATCTTCACCGTCCGTCCGCGATAGTTCATGTAACCGGACTGATGCTGCCCAAGCCCGTACACCCCTTCGTCCGCGTCAACGTGAAGTTCTGCTGAACGCTGAACGCGGTCTTTTCCTTCTCGATCTGACAGGGAGTGAAGACGGGCCGCCCTTGCTCTTTGAGAACCGCGTGGTTGTCATTGGCGAGATACTGAATCGCCCCATCGCTCTTGCTCAACTGAACCCTGACCTGTGCCGAGCTGAGCGTGACAGCCTCGGCGCTCTCCTCAATCCGTACGTTCAGTTCGGGCACATCCTTCTGAATCACGGAAAGGCTGACTTTCTCCGGCGTGCCGCCGGCCGGCCATTTCACGACGCGAACCGTGCCTTCCGAATAGAACTGCACCCTGACGTTCAGATCGGCGGTCGTCAGTTGAACGCCATTCCGGATGCGTTCCATTCCCGGCGGCGCCTGGCAAACTGCCGGCAAAGCGCTCAGGCAGAGAACGAAGCACACGGCCATCGCTCGCCGAGTAGAGATAGGGGATTTCATTGTCCTGATTCCTTTCCTGGCGTGCTCAGCGCCGCAAAGCTTTCGATCGCGATCGAGCACCCGTTTACTTTGCAGCTTTGGCTCGCTTCGCCGCCCAGCGCTTTCGCTGCGCCTCGGCAATCCGGGCACGGCCAGCCGCACTCATCTTGCGTCGTTTGCGTTTGGCGGGTTCCGGCGTGACGGCGGTCTCGGCCGGGCGACCGGAGAGCATCTGACGAAGCTCGGCGATCTGAGCGTCTATGTGCGCCTTTTGGGACTCGAAGCCCTCAATGGCGGCGGTGATGATTTCGTTGGCGAGTTTTGTCGGCATAGGATTCCGGCCGGTCTTCACGTTGACAGCCAACTCCTACACTAACTGATTTTCGAGTGACTGGAACAACCGAAGAACTGCTCGGGTGACTTAACTCCAAACCGATTCCGATCGCAGCAGCGTCATATATCCGATAAGTTGCGTCGGGAGGTGCCGCTTTGTGTCGCTTGCGACACGGGTGTCCGCGCTGACACTCCCGCGCTAAATCGAAACTCGGGAAATGGGCAGCGTCGGTCCGATTCCGATGTGGCGCGTCACTTGCTCTATCTACTCCGACGGCGTTGGCTCGGGAAGCACAACGGGCAAGCAAAAAGCGTGCCCCACCAACGGCTGGCGGCATGACCGACATGCGCACTCCGTTTTGAGGATAATTGGAGAATCTTCGGACTATGAGGCCCGCAAGGAAGAAACTTCTGCTGCTTGGCGGCGCGGCTAGCGTGCTGGCGATCGGGGCATACTCGGCCGCCGTCCTGTGGCGGGCGTCGCGCGCCACCACGGAGTCTGCCCGCGAGCTCCAGGCGGCCTCGGAAATCCGCTTCACTTCCGCTCGGCTCGATCGTCCACCGAGCGGCGCTTTCGAGTGGTTCTCGACTCCCGCCGTGTTCGCCGACGCCGTGCCATTTCACGACCGGCTGTACATCTGCGGTCCGGCCGGCCTCTTCGAATACGATTCACACGGCGTCCTCAAACGCCGCTTCCGGCCCGGGCTCGAACTGCCTCCTGCGCCGCTGGGAGCTCTGGCGGTGGGCACCGGCAGCGGGCAGCCGGAGCTGTATATCGCGACCGCGGGCGAAGGTCTGGTGATCCTTGGGCCCGGCGGGTTCCGTCAGATCCGGCCGGTCGAGCCCGAATACCGGAAGCTCACTGCCGTTTTGCCGCTTTCCACCGGTCAGGTGCTGCTCGGCACCGAAAAGGATGGCGTAATTGTCTATGACGGCAAACAGATCAGGGCATTCCACCCGTCGCTCGCGAAGCTCAGCGTCACTTCCCTGGCCGGCGATCATGCGGACCTATGGGCGGGTACCATCGATCGGGGTCTGGTGCACTGGCATGCCGGACAGGTGGACAGTTTCGGCACGAGCGAGGGACTGCCCGATCCCCAGGTGCTCTCGATCGCGGTGGATCGAGATCGCGCGTTCGCAGGCACTCCCGTCGGCGTGGCTGAATTCGACGGCGGAAAGTTCGCGCGAACTTTGGCGCTCGGCACTTTCGCCCGTGCCTTGCTGGTTCACGGCGACACTCTTCTGATCGGAACTCTGGAACAGGGCGTTGTGCCGGTTCCCTTGCGGACTGCGGCCGCGCGCCCGCTGGTCCGTCAGCCGGAGATGGCGGCAGCGCGGATCGAACATATCTTCCAGATGGACGCGAATTTGTATGCCGTCGCGCGCGAAGGAGTCTACTCGCTCGGTTCGGATGGAAACTCGTGGCAACCCATTCTGCAATCCGAGACCGCCCTGCTGGCCGACGGTCACATTTCCGCGCTGGCGGCGGATGCGGCGGGAAGGTTGTGGGTCGGCTACTTCGATCACGGGCTCGACGTGATCGATTCCGGTCTCGCCCGCGCCACCCATATAGAAAACGACGCGGTGTTCTGCGTCAACCGGATCGCGCTCGACCCGCATGGGCGGCGCACCGCGGTGGCCACCGCCAACGGCCTGGTCCTGTTCGATGCGGCAGCCAGGCAGCGCCAGACGTTGACGCGCCAGGACGGCCTGATCGCCAACCATGTCACCGACGTGGAACTTCAGGAAGATGGTATGCTGATCGCCACCCCGGCCGGGCTCACCATTGTCGACCCGGCGGGAGCCCGCAGCCTCAACGTGTTTCACGGACTGGTCAACAACCACGTGTACGCCGTCGCATCCGAGGGGCAGACGATTCTCGCGGGCACGCTTGGCGGTCTGTCCGTTTTTGAAAACGGCGTAGTCAAGGCCTCCTACACTACGTCCAATTCGCGGCTGAAGCATCACTGGATCACCGCGCTCGGCCGGGTCGGCGACGATTGGTTCGCCGGCACGTACGGCGCCGGCATCCTGCGATTGGACGGGATGGGGCAATGGCGCAGTTTCCCGGAGGCGAGCGATGCGTTCGCGGTCAACCCCAACGCCATGCTCGTCACCGAGAGCCGCGTCTACGCCGGAACGCTCGACCGCGGCCTTTACGCTTATGACCGCCGCAGCGGCCGCTGGACGATGATCACCGCCGGCTTGCCCTCCCGCAACGTAACCGCGCTCGCCGCGCGTGATGGCTACATATATATAGGTACCGATAACGGCCTGGTGCGCATCCAGGAACAGAATCTGGAGAACCGATGAGAGCCTTCTTGAAGCTGTGCATGCCGCTGATGACGGCTTGCGCGCTGGCGCGAGGCGATGCCGGCGTGTTGATCGCCAATGGGCACGATCGGCCCGACAGTAACATTCTCTCGCTGTCGGAAATGGAGATCGACGTTCGCATCGATAACGGCGATGCCCGCGTCGGCATCCGGCAGATCTTCGCCAACCACGCGTCTGCGGTGTCCGAGGGGACTTATGTTTTCGCGCTGCCTGTGCGCGCGATCGTCTCCGATTTCGCCGTTTGGGATGACGTCACGCGCATTCCCGGTGTGATTATGGAGCGGCGCCGGGCCGGGGACGTCTATAACCACCTCAAGTGGCAGGCGATCGATCCGGGCGTGCTCCAGGTCGGAGATGGAGGCGCCGACGAGGCGCGGCGCTCCACCGAATTTCGCGCCCGCATCGTGCCCATCCCTCTAGGAGGGACCAAGCGGCTCGAAATCGAATACCACGAGCGCATCCCGGTCGAAAACCTGATGGCGCATTTCGCCATCCCTCTGCGACCGGATGCGTACGAGGCGCAGCACGTAGGCAAGCTCAAGATCTCCTTCGAATTGCGCTCGCAACATGCGCTGAAGGATTTTCAAATCGCGGGCAAACTCTACCCGCTGCAGATTGCCGAACGCAACGCGCACCTCGTCCGCGGCAGCTTCACTGCCGCCAATTTCAAAATCGACCAGGACTTCGCGGTCGACTATGGACTCGATAGCAGCCGCAGCAACACGCTCGAAGTCATCGCGTACCGCAATCCCGCGCCGCCTTCACCATCCCCCGTGGATTCGACCGCGCCCCTCACGGGCGTGCAACCCGGCTTTTTCCAGGCATCGGCGCTGCTGGCCCCGGCGAACGCCGCTTCCGCCGCCCCGAGCAGACCGAAGACCGTGATCGCGCTCTTCGACGCTTCCCTTTCCATGCAGTGGGAGAAACTGGATCGCGAGTTTCAGGCGCTCGAAAGCCTGCTGCACGCGCTCGGGCCGGCGGACTCGTTCAACGTGCTCCTTTTCAACACACAGACAACCGCGTTCGCTCCGGCCCCGATGGCTGCCAGCGCCGACGCGGTCGAAAAGGCGCTCGCGTTTGTTCGCCAGAGCTCGCTGCGCGGCGCCACCAACCTCGAAGAGGCGCTGAAGGCCGGTCTGGCGCAGGACGTCCACGTCCACGCCGCGCCGGCGCAACGGGAGTCGTACCTGGTTCTGCTGTCGGATGGCGGCGCCACACGAGGCGCTCTGCAGAACGGCAAGCTGGCGGCCATTTACGCGGCCGCCTGGAGAAAGATCCCGGAGCGCCAGCGGCCCCGCACCTTCGTCCTCGGCATCGGCGACGACGCCAACATGCCGCTCCTCAAAATGCTGGCGGGCAACGACGGCGTCTGGGAACAGGTGCGTTCCACGGAGCCGATCGATTTCAAACTCGGCGCATTCGTCTCCAAGCTGGGAAGGCGTCCGGTGGAGGGCCTGCGGCTGGCTGCGGAGCCGAAGGCGAACTTCGACTTCGTCTACCCGCTCGAAGAGAGCTGGTTCGGGGGCGCCTTGGCCTCATGGGTCGGCGAGTATCGAAAGACTGTACGGCGTGCCGCGTTCTCCGCCGCGGGGTTCGATCAGGGCCGGCCCCTTCGCATGAGCATCACGGCCGACCTGCCGGAACAGGGCCTGGAACATGCAGGCCTGCCGCGCACCTGGGCCAAGGCGCGGGTGGACGCGCTGCTCGCCAAGATCGAGCGCGACGGCGAGGACCGCGCCAGCGTCGACGAAATCATCCGGCTGGCGCGCCAATACAAGTTCGTCACGCCCTACACGTCATTCCTGGCTGCCCCGCGATCCCTGTTGCGGCCTCGCGTAATCCGCCCCGGCGATCCGGTGCTGCGCGTGAAGACCGATCCCGATATCGTCTCCGTGGTCGCCCTGTTTCCATTCGGCCTGGTCAAGGAACTGCGGTTTTTGAAGGAAGAGGATATCTGGCAGACGCGCTTTCTCGCGCCGGCCGACATGGCCGACGGCTCTTACCAGGTGAGACTGGTACTGCGCGATCGCGACGGCCACATCTATCGCGAGGCGAAAACGTTCGTGATCGCGAGCAAACCGCCGGTGGTCCGCGTCAACCTCGCCAAGGCTCGCTACCGCCCTGGGGAGACCATCGAAATGCGCGTGAGCGCGTCCCGCACCACGCGCACCGTAGTGGCACGCCTGTACGGCGCAACTCCGGTTCACCTTTACTGGAATCCCGGCGCGGAGACTAACATGGGTGAGATCGTCGTCCCCTCGTTTCTGCCGGCCGGTAAGTACAACCTCACCGTAACGGCGGAGGATTTCGCGCATAACATCGGAACCGAGGAGGTGCCCCTTGAAGTGGTGCCGTAGTTCCCGCCTGCTGACCTGCTCGGCTCTGTTCGGCGGAGCCGTTCTGTTGGCCGTTGCCAATGCGCAGCTACGCGCGGAGATGAGCGACTGGCTGAAGTACCTCGAAGCCAATTCGATCCAGGACGCTTTCTTCCGTACCGTCGCGTGGCCTAACGGCGCGGTCCGCGTGCGCAGGCCGCCGCGCGAGACCCGGCCCGCGTTGACCAGCCTGATTGCCGCTTCGCCCGCCCACACCGAGCTATATCGTCTGCGCGCCGGCGAGGCGGAATTGCAATTGGATTTCGCGGCCGCCGAGGCCGACTGGCAAAAATACGCGCAAATGGTGCCAGATTCGGCCGATGGACAACTCGCGCTGGCGCAGTTCTATCACCGGCGTTTGCAGCCAGCCGATGAGTTGAAAGCTCTGCGGGCTGCCGCGCAGGCGCCGTCTCCGAAAGCGGAGCTGCTTACTCCGCCCTACGGGCAGCGTAGCTGGCGCACATTCGCGCAGATGATCGAGTTGATTCGGGCCCAGCAGTTGCCGGCCGACTTAGTCGACCAGACTTCCCGCGAATGGATGGCGCGCTACCCGCAGGAACCCGAGCCGTACACGCGGTATATCGATTACCTTCGCCACAGCCGCCGGTTCGACGACGCCGAGCGGCAAATCGCCGCCTATCGGAAAGCCTTCCCGGATAACCAATCCTATCCGTTTACCGCCAGAGCCGATCTGGAATTGGATCGTGGCAACACGGCCCAGGCGCTCGCTCTCTATGAACGCGAATTCCAACCGCTCTGGCCGTCCAGCCTGATCGATTCCTATCTCGACATGCTGGATAAAGCGGGAAAGCTTCGCCTGTATCTCGCCGAAACACGGGCCGCGGTCCGCAAGAATCCCGAGGATTTGCGGTCGGTTGCTAAGCTGTTTTTCTGCCTGCGCAAGTTGGGCAACCAGCCGGCTGCACACCGCGCTCTGGTCGAATTCCGGCTGAGTAAGGAAGCGCGCCACCAAACCTCGACCGCCGACGAACTCGCCACCCTGGCTCTCCTGTTCGAACAGGCGCAGGACCCGAATGAATCCATCCGCCATTACTACGCGCTGTACAGCCTGCCGGGTGCGCCCACGCGAGCCCGCGAGCGGTCCCTCGCCGGAATCGCGAATGTACTGCTGACCTCGCCGGAAGCGCCCATTCGTTTCGGGTCGGGCGACCTTTCGCTGTATCGCGACATCGCCACCATGGATCCCTATCCCGGTTATCTCAACGGGATCCTCTCGCTGCTGCTCAATTCCGAATCGCCGCGCAGCAGCCTGGCCGATCAGGAACAGGGTGCGACAGCTTATTTCCATCGCGCGCGCGCTTCCGAATTGGTCGGCCTGTTCGATCGCCAGTTTCCGCAATCGGCGGAGCGGCCCGCGCTCGATGCGCGCTTGATCGAAGCCTACGCCATTTATGGCGAGAGCGACGGCGTGATTCGCCATGGCCGCGATTTTCTGAATGCATTTCCATCCGCTCCGCAACGCGCAACGGTGGCTTTGGCCATGGCGGATGCGTATGCGCGCAAAGCGCAGCCGAAGGAAGAATTCGCCCTCTATGACGCGCTATTGAAAGAGCTGGCAGCCAAGGCGGACGGCGTGCCGCTGGGCGCGGCAGCGGCGCCGCCAGCGCCTGTGGAAGTTGAGGAAGCGGGCGCCGAACCAGCGCGCCAGCCCGGCCCCGCCAGCGGCGCACGCTCGCCCGAGTATGCACGCGTGCTCGATCGCTACATCTCGCGCCTGGTCTCGCTGGATCGGGTGATGGATGCGCTGGCGGTCTGCCGCGGCGAGATCGACCGCAACCCCGACGACCCGGGCCTCTACGAGCGACTGGCTGCATTTCTCGACCAGAACAAGCTCGGCGGGCAAGTGGAAGCCGTCTACCGGAAAGCCATGGAACGCTTCCCCGAAGCATCCTGGACGCACAAGCTGGCGCGCTGGTATCTGCGCCGCCAGCGCCGCGCCGAGTTTGAGAAGCTCACGCTCGACGTGGTCAAGATATTTTCCGGCACCGATCTGGAAAAATATTTCCAGGAACTAGTCCGTTCCTCCGCCATCGGCCCAGCCGCGTACCGGCAGGTCAACCTGTATGCGCACCAGCGCTTCCCGAACAACCTGCAGTTTGTCCGCAACCTGCTGGACGCATACTCCCGCAAGGAGACCGCGGATCGTCGCGCGTACCGTGATCTTCTTCGCCAGTACTGGTTCTACGACGATCACCTCCGGCAGGTGTTCCTTTCTAGCTACGGAGACGAAGAACAGCGAGAGGTCGAAGCGCTGCGTGCGCAGGCGGGCGACACGTCCAAATTGGCCGCCGCCAATCCTTGGGGAGCCAGGCTGGTTGCCGAGATGGCGGCATGGAAATCGCACTTCGAAGAAGCCGCCCCGGTTTTCGACGAGCTTGCCGCGCAGTATCCCGGCGATGCGTCCATCGCCCTGCGCGCCGCCGCCGTCGATCGATCGTTGGCGGCGTATCGGCCGGAGTTAGCGGCAAACGCGGTGGCGCTGGTCGAGAACGCTGTAAAGTACGCTCCCGGCAACCGCGCGGCGCTGACCGAGGCCGGCGAGATCTACGCGGATCGCGAACGTTTTTCGCAGGCTCGCCCGTTTTGGAACCGCATCCCGCAAATCGAACCGGGCAATGCGGAGGGGTATCTCGAAGCGGCCACCGTGTTCTGGGACTACTTCCAGTTTGACGACGCGCTCCGCTTGCTGGCGGAGGGACGCCAAAAGCTCTCCGATCCCGCTCTCTACGCTTACCAGGCTGGCGCGATTTACGAAAACAAGGGCGACTATGATCGCGCCATCGAGGAATACGTCAACGGAGCGCTGGCCACCAGCGAGGCTAAAGCCGAAGGCGCTTCGCCCGCCCGCTCGCGCCTGCTCCAGCTCGCCCGCCGGCCCGCGTCGAAACCGGTGATCGAAGCTCGCACCGCTGCGCTTGTCACGGGTGCCAATCCCGAGCGCCCGGCCGTCGCGCTGCGTCTGGCGATCCTAGAGCAGGAGAACCGCAGCGACGATGCGGCCGCGTTCCTCCTTTCCCTGGCGCACAGCGCCAACTCGCCGGAGTTACTCGAGGATCTTGGCGCCGCAGCGGCCCGCCTCGGCTTCGATGGTGTGCGCGAATCGGTTCTCGATCGGCAGATCGCGCTGGCGTCCGACGATGTGGAGCGCATCCGGCTGCGGCTGGCGCTGGCCCGCTACTACGAGAGCAAGCCGGATGTCCCGGCGGCCCGCGCCGTCATCGAAGACGTCCTGCGCGCGAACCCCGCCATCCTCGGCGTGGTGCGCGCCGCCACGGATTTCTATTGGCGCAACCATCTGCCCGAGCAGGCCGTGGATACGCTTGCCGTTGCAGCGCGCTCCTCGAATTCGGTTTTCAGGAAACAGTTCACTTTCGAAGCCGCGCAGAAAGCTGCCGAATCGGCCAGGTATGCGCGGGCGCGAGAGCTGCTCACCGAACTACTGGCCGGCGAACCGTTCAACGCGGATTACCTGGCAGCCATGGCAGACACGTATTCGCGGGCGGGTGAGTATCAGCAGCTCCGCGATTTCTATGCCGCCAAGATTGCGGACATGAGCCACGCACCCGTCCCTGCCGCCGAGCGCAATCAGCGGGTGGCCGGTTTGCGGCGCGGCCTCATCCCCGCGTTGGAGCACCTGAAGGAGTATGACGCGGCGGTCGACCAATATATCGAAATCATCAATCGATACCCCGAAGACGAGGATCTGGTCAAAGACGCGGCACTGTTCGCGGCACGGCATGGGCTCCAGCCGAGGCTGGCGGATTATTACCTAAAGGCATCCGCCGAGTCTCCCAAAGACGTGCGGCTGCACGTCGCGTTGGCGCGGATCGAAACGCAGTTTGAGGATTACGCGGCAGCCGTTTCGGCTTATGATCGCGCCATCGCGGTTCGTCCGGACCGGCTGGATCTGCGGATCGCGCAGGCACAGTTGGAAGAGAAGCTGACGCGCTTCGATCAGGCGATCGAGGCATACCGGAATCTCTACGCGCTGAGTTATCGCGATCCGCAATGGCTGCTCAAAGTGGCCGAACTCCTGGCGCGCGAGCGGCGGCCCGCGGAAGCGGTGAAGGCCGTCGAAGCCGCCATGATCGAAGGCCGGCCGGAGAAGCCCAGCCTGTTCTTCCAGGCGGCGGCGACCCTGGAGAAGTGGGGGCTATTGCAGGAGGCCGCGACCTTCGCCGCGCGCGGAGTGGATCTGGCCGGCCCGCGGCTGCTGATCGATCAGGAGGGCGCTGGACTGTACGCCCGCGTGATGACGCGGCTGCGCAAACACGAAGAGGCCTACCGGCGGGTCTACGCCGCCGCAGCAGGCTGGCGCGAAGTTGCCGCAGCGGGAAGCCGTTCCCGCGATGGCCGATCTCGCGCTCACGCAGATCGGCCAAACCGCCAACACCTACTTTACGCCGGAAGAAAAAGCTTCCTTGGCTGCCTTCCTCGAGAAGGCCAGGGCAACCGCGGGCAACTCGCCAGCCTGGAACGACAGCCTGCTGAAAGTGGCGCAGTTCGCAGGCCTGAAGGAAAGGGAGGTTCGCTGGCGGAGCGAACTGCTGCTGGCGGCGCCCGATGCGCCGCCTGCCCAGGCGAACCTGTCGCGCATCATCGAACTCCAGAAGGCCAGGATGCAATTCGCCGGCCTGGGTTCACTACTGGAGCGGTACTGGCAGGTGAAAAGCGACCGCATGAATCAGCTCAGCCTGCTCAACGAGGCGGCGCAGGCCTATTCGACCGCGGGAGACGCCGAAAGCGAGTTCCGCGTGTTCGCCCTGACCCTCGCCAACGCCGGCAAGAAGGTCTTCCTCGTCGAGCGCGAGCCGTCTATTGGCGGCCACATGGCGAAATTCGACAAGACCTTCCCGACGCTCGACTGCGCGGCGTGCATCCTCACGCCCAAGATGTCCGCGGTCGGCTGCGCACGCGAACATCACCCTTTGGAGCTACTCCGAAGTCACCAAGGTGGACGGCTACGTCGGTAACTTCACCGTGACGGTCAAGCGCAAGCCCCGCTACGTGCAACGAGGAGCTTTGCACCGGCTGCCAGGAGTGCATCGCCAACTGCGTCTATAAGGAGCCGAAGTTCCTGGACGAATTCAACGAGGGCCTTGGCAAGCGCAAGCCGATCTACATTTCCTTCCCGCAAGCGACGCCCCAGGTGGTGCTGATCGATCCCGAGGTCTGCCTCAACTTCAAGCGCGGGACGCTCACTGACAAAT
>CAWJLI010000137.1:0-8874 GCA_963843095.1 Bryobacterales bacterium | reverse complement strand
CGGAAGAGTTGCAGAGTGTTTCGTGGACGGCGCCGCTGACTCCTCCCGAGTGGACCGCAAAGGAAATGGCGGCGCTGGCCGAACTCGAGCGGACCGGGAAGCCGGTCCGGTACGAGAAGGAGTACGTGAGGAAGGACGGGCGGCGCGTGCCGGTGGAACTGTTGGTTCACGCAGTTCGCGACGAATCCGGCAAGACGGAATTCTACTACTGCTTCCTGGCCGATATCACGGAGCGCAAGCGGATCGACGAGGCCCTCCGAAGATCGCGCGACGAATTGGAGCTGAATGTCCGGGAACGTACCGAAGAGCTCTCCAACGCGAACAGAACCCTAGCGGCGCAAGTCGAAGAGCGGAAGCGGGCGGAGGCTGCGCTGGAGGAGAGTGAAGTCGCGTTTCGAACGCTGGCGGAGTTGGTGCCGCAATTGGTCTGGATGTGCAATCCCGACGGTCTGAACGTCTATTTCAACAAGCGCTGGGTGGACTACACCGGCCTGACCTTGGAGCAGAGCTACGGCAGGGGCTGGAACACGCCGTTCCACCCGGACGACCAGGCGGCCGCCTGGGAGGCCTGGAACCACGCGGTGGCAACCGGCGACACCTACCGGGTCGAGAGCCGGCTGCGGCGGGCGGACGGCACCTACCATTGGTTCCTGATGAGGGGAGAGCCCTCGCGCGACGCCGCCGGCCGGATCGTCAGGTGGTTCGGGACCTGCACCGATATCGACGATCTGAAGCGGGCTGAACAAGAGGTACGATCCGCCAGGGAACGGCTTGCCCTGGCAGTAAAAGTGGGACGTTCCGGCACTTTCGAGTGGGACATCCGCAACGACGTGTTCCTGTGGACACCTGAACTCGAGGAGCTGTACGGACTCGAGCCGGGGACGTTTGGCGGGAGCCACGAGGACTGGGAAGCGCTGGTGCTCCCGGAGGATTTGGGGCGCGCCCGAGCCTGGATCGAAGAAACGCTGAAAACCGGCGAATCCTCATCGGATTGGCGGATACGGACCGGAGGCGGCGAGATCCGCTGGATTGCGGCGCAAGCCAAGGCCTTCTTCGACGAGGAAGGCCGGCCCCTTCGCATGATCGGCTTCAACCGGGATATTACCGACCGCAAGCAGGCGGAGCAGGAAGTGCTGCGCCTCAACCAGGACCTGGAGCGCCGCGTGGTGGAGCGGACCCTCCAGCTCGAACGCGCCGCCACCGAACTGGAGAAGCGCAATCGGGAGGTGGAGCGCGTGAACCGCATGAAGTCCGAGTTTCTGGCGCGCAGCAGCCATGAACTGCGGACGCCGCTGAACGCGATTGTCGGCTACTCCGACCTGCTCAGCGAGCAGTCCGCCGGACCCCTGCCTCCGCCGTACCCGCGGTTCGTGCCAATATCCAGGAGGGCGCCCGCCACCTGCTCGATATGGTCAACGATCTGCTGGACATTTCGCGAATCGAAGCGGGCCGCATCGAGTTGAACCTCGAGAGATTCGACGTTTCCGCGGCGCTGGACGAGGTGCTGTGCGTGATCACACCCCTGGCGGAGATCAAGAGCATCTGCCTCGACAACCGGATGGCTCCCGGCACGGCCGTGGTGGCAGACCGCGTACGGTTCAAACAGATCCTCTACAACCTCCTGAGCAACGCCGTGAAGTTCACGCCGGAAGAAGGCCGCGTCTGGATCGAGACCGCGATCGATGGAGAGGTAATCACCGTTTGTGTGGGCGATACGGGCATCGGAATCGCCCCTGACGAGCAGGAAGCCATTTTCGAGGAATTCCACCAGGTGGCGTCCGCAAGAAATCCTCGCAGCGGCGGGTAGCGGATTGGGCCTGGCGATCACCCGCAAACTAGCTCGACTTCACGGCGGTGATGTTCGTGTAGAAAGCCAGTTCGGAAACGGCAGCCGATTCCTGGTCTCGCTGCCGCTTGCCGGAGAATCGATGGCGGCAGGAAGAATGGAGCCGAATGCCCAAGGTGCTGGTAGTTGACGATAACCGGCCGAGTCGCGAACTGATCGTGGACATACTCCGACCGCTTTCGCTGGAAGTGGCCGAGGCGCCGGATGGAGCCACAGCGCTCGCCACCGCCCGGGATATGAAGCCGGATCTCGTGATTCTTGATCTTTCCATGCCCGACATGGACGGCTTTGCGGTTCTCAACGAACTGCGGCGCGACCCAGACTGCGCCGGGACGCCGTTCTTGGCCGTCACGGCAAACGCTATGCCCGGAGAGCGGTCCAAAGCGCTGCTGGCCGGCTTCTCGGATTTTCAGACCAAGCCGGTGCGCAGCGCCGAGCTGCGGCGACGCGTGGAGGTGCTTCTGAATGGCTCTCGTTCCTGAACGCTCATTCACGATCCTCGCGATCGATGATGACCCGCGGACGCTCGAACTCATACAGGACGTTTTCTCCGCGGAGCCTGACGTCTCCGTCGCGACCGCCGCGGACGCTTCCTCCGCCCTCGAAGCCGTCAGGCGCCTGCGTCCGAGAATCGTCCTTTTGGATCTCGTGATTCCGGGGGCCGAAGGTATGTCGGTCCTGGACGACATCATCCGTTTTTCTCCGGAAACCGACGTTATCCTCATCACGGGTAATTACTCCACCGATTCCGCGGTGGAGGCTATTCGCAAAGGTGCCAGCGATTACCTGACCAAGCCGGTCGACGTGTCGCTCTTGCGCGAGCGGGTGGGCAAGCTGCTCGAGACAGAGCGCCGGCGCGCACGGGCGAACCGATTAAACGCCGAGCTGATGGAGACCTGCCAGTTTCAGGGAATGGTCGGCAGCAGCCCCCTCATGCTGGAAGTTTTCGACCGGATCCGCCGTGCGGCTCCGCATTTCCGGACTGCGCTGTTGACAGGCCCAACCGGTACAGGCAAGGAACTCGTCGCCAGGGCCCTGCACAGCCTGAGCCCGGTACAGTCGAAGACCTGGGCCGTTTCCAACTGCTCCGCCATAGTGGAGACGCTGTTTGAAAGCGAATTGTTCGGCCACGCGAAGGGTGCTTTCACCGGCGCGGTTGCCGATAAGGTGGGTCTTTTCGAATACGCCGCGGGCGGTACGGTCTTCCTGGACGAGATCGGCGACATGCCGCTCACCACGCAGACCAAACTCCTGCGTGTGATCGAGAATCGTGAGTATCAGAGAGTCGGCTCCCCCGTGGCGCGCAAGACCGACGTTCGCATCATCGCCGCTACCAACCGCAATTTGCGGCAACTCGCCTCCCAAGGCTCGTTTCGCGAAGATCTCTACTATCGCCTTTCCATGATCGAGATCAAGCTGCCGTCGCTCGCCGAAAGGTGCGAGGACCTTCCGCTGCTGGAACGCTACTTCCTGGAGCGCTTCGCCAGAGAGTATGCCAAGCCGGTCCAGCGGCTAACACGTCGCGCGGAAGCCGTGCTGGCCCGCTATTCGTGGCCTGGTAATGTGCGCGAATTGGAAAACGTGCTGGGGCACGCCTGCATGATGGCGGATGGCGATGTGATCGATGTCGCCGATTTGCCGGAGCACCTGTACAATGCGCCGCCACGTTCCCAACCCGAGCAGGTGGAACTCGCGCCGATGTCCGTGGTGGAGCGGCGCCACGCCGCGGGGGTGCTTGCCGTCATGCATGGAAACAAGGTGCAGGCAGCCAGGATACTCGGCATCCACCGTGCAACTCTGGCGCGGTTGCTTCAGGAGGAAGGGCCAGCCGCCTCCGCCCATGACGAGGTCGACGACGCCGGTGTCCTCCCGCGCTCCCATCACGTGGGGTGAGACGGCCGGCGGCCTGTCCGCGTCTACCGGGTCGGCTGCCCCTCCCCCTCGATCCACGCGGCCACAATGCCGCGTGCCCGCTCTACGTCCCGCGCTCGCCCGTGTACGATCACGAGCGGGCTCCCCTGCAGGGCCGTGAGTTCATAGTCGCGTGCGGAGTCCCTTGGAATCCCCAGACTGTAGAGACCGGCAGCTATCGGGCCCAGGTCTCCGAAGAGTTCTTCGTTATCCAGCGTCCTGATGACACACGCTGCAAAGGGACCCGCCAGTAAGACCGTCGGTTCGCCGGGGCTGACCAATACCACGCAGCCGGGGAGCGACTCCAACAGACTCCGCATACCCCCGCTGGCCGCCGTGCCGCGAAGCCGTCCACCATCAAAATAGTACGCGATGGGCTTCACTCCGCTTTGCTCGTCAACCGCTACGACGGAGATGCAATCGGCTCCAAGACCTTGCTGGCGGAGTTCGGCGACGGCCGCTTCGGCTTCAGCCGCCCCATTGCATAAAGCGACGGCCGCGTTTTCCAGAGGCATACCTCCTCTACTCACAGCACGCCAGGAGCCATCTTCCAGAAGGTCCATCGTGCTCTTGCAATGGGTGTTCAGCCGGCGCGGTTTGGCAACGTTGGCACATTTGGCGACAACGTGTCGCTTTCTGCAGCACCGGTGAAAGGCGCCGACCGCCGCTTCTGCCTCCGAGCTGCCCAGGTATTAAATATTTTCAGCTATTCAGACTGGTAACTCCATTGGTCACCGTATTGCTATTACGCCTTCCATGTACAAGACCAAGCACACACTGATCGAACGCTGCGACGCCCATCTACATGGATGGGACGCGCAGACCGAATCGTGGAACGGGCCCATTCCATTGGTGCCCAGCGGGCGCGGAGCTCGATTTACTGCCAAAGTCAGAAACGCGCCGGGTGCCTTTCAGGGGAAGCTCCGGTGTTCCGTGCCCGGCCTTCCCTGCATCGAATTCTGCACGGCAATTTACGATCTCGGAGACGCCGGCTTGGCCCTCGTTCATTTGGACGGTTCAAACGCTCCGGTCGGGATCGTGGCCGTGATCCCCCGTGACAGGCGAAAGCTTTTGAGGGATGACTTCGCTTTTGAATTAATGACCATAATCAGCTTTCTCGGCTCGCCGATCAACAGTGGTTGCGAACTCCAAATCAACGACTACATCGAAGAGACGCTACGGACGGACCCATCGGCTACGCAGATTTTTGCGGTGGAAACGGCGGAACTGTGCTCCGATATCAGCATTGTGCTGTCGGCACATTTCGAGCATCTGGCGGCGGCAATGCTGGACTGGATGGCCAACCGGGAACCGCAGGATGACTCGATAGCCGCCGCCGAGGACCGCGAGATTCGTTCAATCGTTCCTGGCGATTGCGCGCCCGCCATTCCGCTACACGGCGTTTTGCCGTTTGACAACAATCTGGTGTGTCAGTCTCACAGCATTCGCTGAAAGACTGTTGCATACCCACACGAGCGATGGTCCGATTAATGTATCCAACAACAAGACCTCACCTATTAACCCCTATGGTGTACACCATGGAGCGGTCGGGCACGCCGGGTCATGACATGACCGGTGAGTTTCTGGATTCCGACGAAGACTACGGCGTTCCGGTTCCCCTAATGGGCGGTTCGGTTACTGCAGCGGAGATCGACAGTGCTGCCCTGAAGGCGGGCTCCGTTGTGATTGATAAGAGCCTTTCGAGAATGTTTGTCGCTGCTTACCTGCTCATGGGCAGCGCAGAACAAGCTGAGGCAGCGGTGTCGGAGAGCATTCAGCAGTTGGATGCCAACGCAACCCAGGCCGGATGCTTGTCCTGGAAGGCAATCGATGCAGCCATCATGCGGGGAGATCGAAAGTCGAACTACAGGGCTGACGAAACGCTGGCTGCACTTCCTATCGAGCTCTTGCGGGTGCTGCGTCTTGCGCCGCTGCTTCGCCGGTGTTTTGTGTTGCGCGTGCTGATGGCGATGCCCAGTCACTATTGTGCCGGACTGCTGCACATCGATGCCGAGCAAGTGGACGCCAATTCCTGTCTGGCCGCCCAAGAACTGGCAAGGGTCATGGCAGGAGAGACGACAAACTGAGGTGCGTTCTCTACTCTCTGACAAGCGCAATTCGAGAGTTCACGGGGGAACACTGTGGAGAGAACCTGCCTGATCGTTGACGACGAACCGGCAATCCGTGCTTATCTGGCGGCGATTCTTCGGCGAGAACAGTACCTGACGCTTGAAGCCGAGAATGCCGTTCAAGCATTCAAGCTGGTTCAAAAGCTCAATGGCGGTCTGAATTTGATCCTCAGCGAGATTACTATGCCAGGGAACCTGGATGGGGTCGATCTAGCCTATGCTGTCCGAAATGAGTTCCAGGGGCTCGCGGACTTTGCTTTCATAAGAAAGCCCTTCACACCAAAAGCGATCTTGGGGGCGGTGAACAGGGTAGCCACCAGTTCGTACAGAGTTTGCCCCTCTTCGTAAACCACGGACTTTCTGCGGCGGTTCGAGGGTTGCGTGTGCCTACCGGACTATGGTCGGTATTTGAGCGCCGATCTGTAGTTCATGAATTAGTCGCAGCCCAAACGAAAAGCGCTTAGTGGACGGCTAGCTGCTCATAGCTGTCGCGGCCAAGCTTGACGGGTTCTCATCCAGGATGACGAGCGCATCCTGCCGTGAGTACCACTTTCCCGTGTTGGGGTTCCGATAGACGATCCAGCCGCGCTCCTCGTTCCTACAATAGGACCACCCGGCATCCACCAGCCGGCGATGATCACCGGTCAGGAGCGTTGCCGGATCGCCGACTGCTCCGCGCATTTTGTCAGCCTCATTCACCGGTGGCGGAATTCATCCGACAAGGTCCAGGCGCTCGCCACCTTTCCGCGTGGCGAAAGAGTATGCCATGAGGGAGCGCCGTGCCCTTGCGGACCCACGTAGGCCAGGCACTCGGGATTCCTGCAACTGGAGCAATTCACCTGCTCACAATGGCGATCCTCTTCACTTCCACTAAGACCGACAATAATTACCGTCTGAACGCCGCCGAGGTACTCGGGCGCGTCCTGTGGGCTTGGTAGCCACACGTCCACGTCGCCTCTGGCATCCGCCAGGATGGCGTTGCCCTTGGTCACGAATGCCGCTTTCGGCAATACGTACAAGGTCTCTTCTCTGCCTTTTTGAGCGTAGAAGCGATTGTCGGCCATGCCGACAAGATGGGCCTCGATCGGTGGGCGAAGTGCCTTTTCCGGAAAGCACTTCACCTTGCAGTCCCGCGACGGCGCCAAAGAGACCCTGTGGACAGAACCATCATCCACTCTGCGTGGATGGAAGCCGAAGGGTTCGATCAGTGAGTGCTCGGTCTGCTGCATGGCACCAGCACAAGCAATGCACTGGCCAATCGACATGTCGGTTGAATGTCTGAAGGCACCATTCAGTTGGGTAGCCCGCAGGCGACGGTGCAAGTGCCCGTCCCCTGACCGGTGCTGAAAAACGCGCCATGTGTCGGAGAATGTGCCAACGGCTCCAGCACCTCGCTCGTGGGCAGGACTACAGCATTCCATTTCACGCCCTTCGCCGGCAACTGCCGTACCTCCAAGTGGAATTTCGGCGGGACGAGATATCGAACTGGACCAACCACCGATGGGCTCTGCGATGCCCTCGCGCGAGTCCGAAGGCCTTCTCGGGAGTAATTGGCGTGTTCGAACGCTTGCCCGGCGGCCCAAAACGCTGGAATGATAGACTGGTTATCGGCCATCCCTTTGAAACCGATCCGGGTCGGAACACCGCAATAATGGGACTATTTTCTCCGGCGCAGACTGTCGGATACATCGCACTTGCTCTTGGCATAACAGCTTTTCTTCAGAAAAGTGATGACCGTCTGAAGTTCTTCAATGCGACTCAGGGCTTGGTTTATGCTCTGCATTTCATTCTATTAGGGAATCTTCCCGCTTCCGCCAGTTCGCTCATATCGTCGCTGCGCTCGTTCCTGGCGCTGCGATATCGGTCATGGTTGCTCGGTGCGGTGATTGTAATTGCGAACGTCGGTATGGGCGCGGCGTTCGCGAGAAATCCAGCCGGCTGGTTGCCTGTAATTGGCTCTTGCATTGCGACGATTGCGATCTTTACCATGCGCGGCGTTCCGTTTCGATCCGTGTTGCTGGTCAGCACACTGCTGTGGTTAGCCAACAATATCATCAGCCGATCGATCGGCGGCACATTGCTGGAGTTGGCAAACGCGATAATCAACATCTCGACGATGATTCGCATGACCAGGTCGTCGGCGAGGGCCGTGTCGCAGCGTCCGGGCGTCGCCCAATCGGCGCCACTGTAGGGCGCTCTCTTGGTCAGCCCAGCGCGCCGTTTTGGTGGGACATGCCGAACTCCGCCCGCCATTCGCCGATTTGAGGGAGTATTGAAGCGGGAGGGCTGACTGCTGCACTTCTGAGCCGGCACTCACACAGCGTCACAGTGGCGCCGGAAGGTCCTCAGGTCAAAGCCTCGACTACGCCACCATCTCGCGGAAAACCGGCTCGGGGGAAACCATTTCGTGGGAAACCAGCTCAAGCCCGCAGATTCGCTCCAAGTCGTGCGTGGCACAGCCGTGGCTTTCGCAATGCTCGGCGATTTCGCGCAGCACATCGCGCCGGTACTCTTCGACCCGGCGCAGCTCCGTGTTGGCGCACTCGATGTTGGTCTGAGTTGCCGAGGTACGGAGCCTATGCTTCGCTCGGTCCACCAGATCGAGAACCCGCAAGTATTGGCTTGCCAGTTCTTCTCTAAGTTCGCAGTGCATTACAGTATCTAGGATACAGAGGATTACTTCTTAGCGATAGGCTTGAGAGTACCGGAGCGTCCAGTGGGTGATTCTTGACAAACTAGGTACTGCGATCAGCCACTATTAAGCCGGTCATAAGCATAAGCATATAGGCGTGGCAGTCCGTTAAGCCACACCGCGCATATGCCTGGGGAACCAGCGGCCTACTTAGTACTAGTAGTATCAGTCGTATAAAGAGTGATTTGATATGCCTTCACTGCCGCGGCTAACAGGACAGTATGGTGCGACGGAAACGCGGTCCGTGCCGTCCCGATGGAAAAATGAAAGCCATAGCCCGCAAACCAGATACCGGT
>CAWJLI010000136.1:0-5898 GCA_963843095.1 Bryobacterales bacterium | reverse complement strand
CGTACTCGATTTCCGACTCGATGTTTTCCGGCGTGTGGTGCTCCAGGCCGACGATGGTGGAACCCAGGATTTTGATGCCGTGCCGCTGCAACTCGCGCGTCAACTTCATGCTGTCGGTGCCCTTGAGCTTGTCGTACGCGGAGTGCTCCGATTCCAGGCCCATCCACACCCACGAGACGCCCAACTCCACCAACTCGCGCATGGAATACTGGTTGATCGCGTTGGCCGAGGAGAAGACGTACAGCGACCACGGCTTGTTTTCCGCCTTCATCAGCGCGAGCAACTGCATGGCGCGCCGTTTGTGGAGCAGAAAGTTCTCATCCATCATGAAAAACGAGCGCGCACCGAGCTTCGTTTCCATGTGGTTCATTACGTCGTACAGCTCTTTGCCGGTGTTGTAAAAATTGAGATACTTTCCCTTGCCGCCGAAGAACGCCGAGGTGGTGCAGAAGTTGCAACCCATGGGGCAGCCCACCGAGGGGATGATGGTGGCCGCGGTCGAGCCCTTGGTTTGCGGCAGTCGCATGCCCAGCGTGCGAGCGCCGAAACCGGAAACGATCTCGGGATGGGCAATGGGAGCGGTATCGTCCTCGCCGAGGAAACGGCGCATCCAGGAGATGCCCTCGCCCTTTACGATGTGGTCGGCGTCGATCATCTTCTCGATGCCCGGAACGGCGGCAACGTGCCCGCCCACCACGATAGTGGCTTTTGGCGCAAACTGCCGCACCATGCGGCACATCTCGCGCACCTTCCCCACGTTGACGATGATCGACGAGATGCCGACGATGTCGTATTCGTTGCTCGTCAGTTCGGCCTCGAACGCAGCGCGGGTGGGAAAGTCGAGCACTGTGGTCGGCGCAGAGATGTTGCGCTGGATCATGAGGAGGCCCCATGAGCGGTGGAACATGCGCAACGAAAACGCGCCCTGCGCGCGCGTCACCTGGTTGTGGTAAAGCTCCATCGGGTTGATGGTGCGGCTGCCGTACGCGTCGTCCTGCGCGTAGGGTCCGAAAACCGAGCTGAGCAGAATGCGGGCGCCCGTGCCCTTGGGATGTTTGGTCATTTCAAAAGAGAGATTGAGTGCTAAACACCCTAATTATACCACCTGCCCGGTGTGAGGAATTTCCGACGGTACTACGTTCAAAACGATACATCGTGGCGCGCTACCGCGTCAGCTTGAAGATCACCGTGATAGGGGCGATCACTTCCACCGGCTTGCCGTTGAGCAGGGTGGGCTCGTAGACCCACTGGCGGACGGCTTCGAGCGCGGCGGGAACCAGCAGCGGGCTGCCGCTCAGGGCGTGCAGATCGCGAATCCGGCCATTGGTGCCGATGATGCCTTCCAGTTCCACCGGTCCGGAGATGCGGGCCGCAATGGCCATTTGCGGATAGTGCGGCTCCACGCGGTAAATGGGGTGGGCCAGGCGAACGTCGCCGCCGGGCAAGCGCAGGGGTCCCGTGGGCTCGGCCTGAACCGCCGTAACGTGCTTCTCCGACTCGCGAACCGGCTCTGGTGGCGTGGGTTTTATCCACCGCTCGATCGGGTTGCCCGACTGGCCGCCCCCAGTCACAGGCAGGCAGCCTGGGCAGGAAGCAGCCGCCGGAGGGTCTTCAATAGTCACCGCATGGTCCGGAGGGTGGAACGGCAGGATCAGGGCGCCATTCCTAACCTGAGACGGCGGCGTCGGCACCGCGCGCGGCTGCGCCTGGCGAGGCTTTTCGGCAGGTTCCCGCTGCGTGGGAGCTCCGGGCGCCACCAGGGAGACCAACTGCTGTGCCCGCGGCAAGACATCCGGCGAGACGATTGGCACAAGACAGGCCGCCAGCACCAACAGCGCCTGCGCAGTCATCCCCGCGCAAGTGCTCCAGACGCGTTTAGCAGGATTGACAAGTACCGCTTGTTCAAACATCGTCGTCACTCCTTTCCCGAGTGGGCACACCAGGGGCGCGGCGCCCCCGAAGGGCGGTAACCCCTTAATTTCAGCTTTCTTTGAGCCGCCTCCGCATTGCGCGCTCACCCACATAGACACCGCATGGCGAACGGAAGTTCCGCGCTGGTTTTGGGTCATGATGGAGGGATGCAGTTGCCGCCGAATGTCCGCGAGGCCATCGAACAACGCGCCGGTGCTGTGGGTTTCGCATCGCTGAAACGGGCGGCCGCGGAGATGTCGGATGCCTACCGGGCGGGAACCCCGCCGCGCCTTGCCGCCGCGGAGCGCACGGCCGCATACCTGGTGACGCGCATGCCAGCCACTTACGCAGCGGCGCGGGCCGTGTTGCGCGAAACCCATCGCCTGCTGGGCGGCCGCGAAATCTCGAGCGTGCTGGATGTCGGCGCGGGCTCGGGAGCGGCGTCGCTGGCCGCGCTCGAAGAGTACCCCGCGGCGGCAGTGACGCTGATCGATCGCGATCCGGCGCTTCTCGAAGCGGCGCGCGAATGGCTGCCCCAGGCGCGCGCGATGGCGGCAGATGTGACGCGCACGCTGACGCTCGAGTCGCACGATCTGGTGATTCTGGCGTACTCGGCTGGTGAAATCGCGACGCCGCCGCTCGAGAAGCTGTGGAAGGCCGCGCGTGTGGCTCTGATCCTCATCGAACCGGGCACGCCGCGCGGTTTTGCCACTATCCGCGCGGCGCGGTCGGAGCTGCTGGCCGCCGGCGCGCACATGATTGCGCCGTGCCCCGGCGGAGGCGCCTGCCCCGTCATCGATCCCGACTGGTGCCACTTCGCGGCGCGCGTGGAGCGATCCTCGCTGCATCGCCGCATCAAAGGCGCCGATCTTGGCTACGAGGACGAGAAGTACAGCTACGTGGCGCTGGCGCGGGAGCCGGTCGCGCCGGCGCTGGCGCGCATCGTCGGCCGCCCGCGCCATCATCCCGGCCTGATCGAGCTCGATACCTGCACGCCCGACTGGCCTAACCACCGTCCGCGTCGAGCAAGCGCGACCGCGACCGCTTCCGCGCCGCCCGCCACGCGGAGTGGGGCGCGCCGGGGATATGATGGTTGGCGATGATCGACCGCGAACAGGCCTGGAACATTCTGTGTGAGTTCACCAAGTCGGAGGGCTTGCGCAAACACGCGCTGGCCGTGGAGACGTGCGTGGTCGCTTACGCGAAACGCTTCGGCGGGGACGTCGAGCAGTGGCAAGTCACGGCGCTGCTGCACGACTTCGATTGGGAGATCCATCCCACGCTCGAAGGGCATCCGCAGCTCGGCGAGCCGATCCTGGCCGAGCGCGGCGTGGACGAGGAGATCCGCCGCGCCATCCTCTCGCACGCCAGCCACACCGGCGTCGCGCGCACATCGCCGCTCGAAAAGACGCTCTACGCCTGCGACGAACTGGCCGGCTTCATCACCGCCATTTCCTACGTCAAGCCGCACCGCAGCGTGTTCGAAGTGGACGTGGCGTCGGTGAAGAAGAAGATGAAAGACAAGGCATTCGCGCGCTCGGTAAACCGCCAGGACATCATCGATGGCGCCGCCGAACTGGGCGTGCCGCTCGACGAGCACATCGATTTCTGCGTCAAGGCGATGCAGGAGCGGGCGGAGGAGCTGGGGCTCAAGGGCAGCGTGTGAAGCGGTCCGGGACCAAGATAAGACGGTTTCTGCGTGTGGGGCAGGACGGTATCCTGCGCGGGGATTGACAATCCCCGCGCGGGCCGATTGCCAATCGGCCCGCAGCTTACCAAGCTGCCCCACATCAGCGCGCGCCCTAATCGGCTGCGGGCGGGGCGCTCGCGGGGGCTCCGCCGCCGAAGGATTGCAGCGCCAGATAGCTCAGGCCGAAGCGCTTGATATTGTCGTGCTGCTTTTCGTATTGGTCGAAGTGGCCTTCTTCGTCGCCGACCAGCCGCTCGAAGAGTTGCTTGGTGGCGGCGTCGGCGTTGGCTGCGCATTCTTGCGCGGCCTTGTTGTAAGTCTTGACGCCATCTTCCTCCATCGCCATCACCTTGACGAGGATCGCTTCCGGCTCCAAGGATCTTCTCGACCGGACCGGCAGGAACCATTTCCACATCGCCTTTCAAGAACAGAATGCGCTCGGCCAGCACTTCCACGTGGCCCATCTCCTGGATCGCGATCCGCTTGAATAGCTGCGACAGCGGCTTGAAGCCTTGATCGTCCAAATGGAAATGAAAGTACATGTACTGGTGCACGGCCTGCAACTCGTCGGCAACCGCCTGATTTAAGAGATGAATGCTTTTCGCCTTTTCCATACCGGAGCCTCCGATTCATTATCGCTCGATTAGCCGCGTTGCGGGATGAATTTGCCTGATATACCATCGGGGGTCAAGGAATAAAATGTCCCCAATAAAGTCCGTCTTTACTCCCGCGAACCTGGTGCGCATTCGCGTGGCCGGATCGTGGCCGCACTTAACGCTCGCTGCGATGTTCGCGATCGCATGCTGGACGTTGATTCTGTTCGCCGGTCAGGGCTTGGCGCAAACCGGTGCTCCGGCGGCCAATGCCGGCAAACCGGCGAGCGATGCGCTGCTAGCTCCGGCCGTGTTGCCCGGAAAGGGACTGGCGCAGCATGATTTCTTCTACGCGGGCGAGGCGAAGGAAGAGCGGATGTCGATTGTTCGCGGCGGCCGCGTGATCTGGTCTTACACGCATCCCGGCCGGGGCGAGATCAGCGACGCGGTGTTACAGCCGAACGGGAACATCTTATTCGCCCACCAGTATGGGCATCACCGAAATCACACCTGGACAAGCAAGTGGTCTGGAATTTCGACGCTCCCGAGAAAACCGAAATCCACACCGCGCAGCCTATCGGCGCGAACAGCGTGTGGTTCATCCAGAACGGCAATCCCGCGCAAGTTCATCGTCATGAACAAAGCCTCCGGCAAGATCGAACACCAGTTCGAGTTACCGGTTCGAAGAACCCGGCCAGCGTCCACGGCCAGTTCCGCCAGCGCGCGGTTGACGGCGGCGGGGACGATTCTGGTGGCGCACATGGATTCGGCAAAGTCGTCGAGTACGATCTGGATGGCCGTGTGCTTTGGTCGCGGGACGTGCCGAGTTGCTGGTCGGCGACGCCGCTCGAGAACGGGAACATCCTGATCGCGGGCAGCGGCGCGAAGTTCGTGCGCGAGATCAATCGCAAGGGCGAGACCGTCTGGGAATGGACCGCGGCCGACACGCCGGAATACAAGTTCACCAACGTGCAGACCGCCACGCGTCTCCCCAATGGGAACACCATCATCAACGAGTGGTTCAACCAGTGGTCGGACAAGGTGGACGCAGCCAATGCGCCGGTGCAGGCCATCGAAGTCACGCCCGACAAGAAAGTCGTGTGGGCGCTGCGTTCGTGGGCGCCGCCCGCGGACCTCGGCCCATCCACGACCATTCAAATTCTCGACGAGCCGCCCACGTCCTGGATCGATCCGGCCACCGGCCATCGCGTGGTGCGCCTCACTCGCGAGCCCGGCAGCGCCAGCCTCTACTTCAACCAGAACGGTTACACCGCCGATGGAAAGAAGCTGGTGTACTCCGCGCCGGGAGGCATCTCGGTTCTCGACCTGGCCACGCAGGAAGCCCGGCAGATTGTGGAAGGGCGCACGCGCCTGATCGAGGCCGGACGGAAGACCCAGCGGATCTACTACACCCGCGAAGGCGCTGTCTTCTCGACGGACGCCGACACCGGAGAGACACGGCGCATCGGCGCTTTGCCGCCGCATGGCTCAGTGGCCACAGTGAATGCCGACGAGACTCTGCTGGCCGGATCGTACGTCGAAGGTCAGACACCGGATGCACGGCCCACCCCGGAGCAGCAGTTGCATCCCCTCGATCAGCCGCGGGACAAGGCGGAGATGATGGAGCGGCGCTGGGCGGCGCGGCTTCCCATGGTACTCTTCACGCTCGACGCTCGCACCGGAGAGATCAAGACCATCCACCGA
>CAWJLI010000135.1:0-18705 GCA_963843095.1 Bryobacterales bacterium | reverse complement strand
TTATTGAGCTATGAACGTGACCGATCCGACTGGTGCCGCGATTCCGGGCGCCAAGATCGAGGCGCTCAACGCGGCTACGGGCGTTCATAGCGAATCGGCTACTGACGAGCACGGCATATACCGCTTCAGCAACATTCAGGCAGGACTCTACACGGTCACGATTTCTGCCAAATCGTTTACCAACTTTGCCGAGACCGGCGTTCAGGTGAGTAACGACGAGGTTCGTCGCGTGGACGTGCAACTCCAGATTGCGCAAACCACCGCGACCATGGAGGTTCGCGCCGATGCCGTGGTGCTGCAGGCCGACAAAGCCGATATCGAGGCGCAAGTCACGGCTCAAGAAGTGGAAGAACTGCCGGTTACCGGCGGCGAAGGCAAGAACTTCCAGCGTCTCTTGTTCCTGGTTCCCGGCGCGGGAATCATCGCCAGCCCCGAAGCCAATTCGGAGGCCGGCAATCCGATGCGCGCCGTCACGCTGTTCATGAACGGCGTCTCCTCCACCGGCAACAGCACGAAGCTGGACGGAACCTCCATTTCGTATCCGTGGCTGCCCGTCAACGTCGCTTACGTGCCGCCGCCGGAAGCCATCCAATCTGTCGATGTGAGCACCAACGATTTCGACGCCGAGCAGGGCGCGGCGGGCGGTGTGGCGACCAACGTCACCATCAAGTCCGGCACCAACCAATTGCACGGGGTGGCGTATGAGAACAACCAGAATCAGGACCTCGCCGCGGTGAATAACTATTTCTCCCATCCCGGCAGGCTGGGCAAGAACGTCTTCAACAATTATGGGTTCGCGCTGGGCGGCCCGATCTGGATTCCCAAGGTGGTGCATGGCAAGAACAAGCTGTTCTTCTTCCTGGATTTCATGGGAACCAAGCGGCGTGTATACTCATCCGACACGAACCTGACGCTGCCGACGGCGGCCTTTCGCACGGGGGACATGAGCGCCGCGCTCAACTTCGCCACCCCCATCACAATTTACGATCCGCTCACCGGCAACGCGAATGGCACCGGCCGCACACCTTTCACCGGGAATATCATTCCCCCCAGCCGCATCAATCCGGCCTCAGCCACTTTGGCGGGTCTTCTGCCCACCACATTGACCAGGCCGAACGCGACCAACGACACGCTCAACTATGACGCCTACGGCGTCACCCAATACAACCGTAACAACTGGGATTACAAGGTCACTTACAACCCCACCGACAAGACGATGGTTTGGGGCCGCTATAGCTTTTCGCCCATCGACATCGTCGCCCCATTTGTCCTGGGAGAGGCCGAAGGCGACGCGTTTGGCGGAGGTAACCCCGTTAACGCCGGCGGCCTCGTCCAGACCACCGCAGCCGGTTTCACCGATACCATTTCGCCCACGCTCCTGTTGGACGGCAACATCGGCTACACCCGCCAGAGCATCGGCGCCAATGGCGACGAACCGGTTGGGGATTTCGGACTCAACACGCTGAAAATTCCGGGCACCAACGGAACCGGCGTGAACTATCAGGGCATCCCGGGGTTCCAGATCACCAACGTCGCCAATATCGGCAACACCAATACCGGCAGCCCGTTCAAATTCCGCGACAACCAGTACACCACCGCCATCAACCTGACCAAGCTCAAGGGGCTCACAACCTGCGCTTCGGTTTCGAATACGATAAGTACGCGCTGAATCAGTTCCAGCCGCAGGGCGGAACGTTCGGCACCGCGCGCGGCACTTTCGGGTTCAATGGCTCATCTGACGGCGCTGAACGGCGGCGCAGCCACCGACGCCGGCAACACCGTCTCAACTCCTGGGCGCAGTTCCTGCTCGGTTATCCTTCCGAGACCGGCAAAATCACCCAGATCGAGAACCCGAACTGCCTGCGCTTTTCCACCTGGTCGACTTACGCGCGCGACCAGTGGCAGGCGACGAAAAACCTCACAATCAGTTACGGCTTGCGGTGGGAATACTATCCGATCTTCTCTCACGGCAACTACGGCGCGGTCCGATTCGATCCCGTAACCGACGACGTTCTGATCGGCGGCTATGGCGGCGTTCCCTGGGATACCGGCGCTACCGCCAGCAAGAAAGGTTTCGCCCCGCGTTTCGGCCTCGCATATCGCCTCGGTTCGAAGACGGTGGTTCGCGGCGGGTTTGGCATTACCGACGATCCCGATAACATGCGCAACCAGCGGAATGCTTTCCCCTCGATCGTCAACAACTTCTACCAACCGTCCACCGCGTACCAATTCATCAGCTATGCCGGCGTTGCCAATTCCGATGGGGCCACACAGGTATCGCTGACCGATGGCATTCCGCTGCCCACCTTCCCGGATCTCCAGGCGGGCAAGATAACCCCGTCGACCACTGCCTCTCCCACCACCTACGGCCCGGCCACCGGCACGAGCACTTTTCCGGCGAACATGGACCGCGGATATTATGAGAGCTGGAATCTCACCCTCCAGCACGAATTCTCTCCGACCCTGATTGCACAAGCCGCATACGTGGGCACCCATGGCGTTCACGTGATGATGGGCGTCAACATCAACGGCTCGGCTCCCGGAACCAATACCAACACTGCCCGCCAGCTCGCTCCCTTCGACGAAACCGACATGAATATGTACGAGCCGTTTGGCGACATGACATATCACGCCTTGCAGACCCAGTTGCGGAAGACCATCGGCTCGTCGATCTTCGGCGTCAACTACGTGTTTTCCAAGGCTATCGATGAATCCAATGGCGACAACGGCGACGCCACCTTGTTCCGCGCCTTCCCGACGTCGTACAGCCTGAACAAGCAACTCGCCGGTTTCGATCGCGCGCAGACGTTCCAATTCTTCTACGTCTACCAATTGCCGTTGGGCAAGGGGCATATGTATCTCAATCACGGTTTGGCGTCCTGGATCATCGGCGGATGGCAGCTCAGCGGCAATCTGAGCCGCTATAGCGGCCTGCCGCTCACCGTTGGCAGCGGCACGGCGACCAACGCCGGTGGCCAAGGCCAGACCGCGAACCAGATCGATCCTAGCGTGACGATTCTGAACGGCGCTGGCACCTCTACCCCCTATTTCAGCGGCGCTGCATTCGCCAATCCGGCAACCGGAACGCTGGGCAGCACCGGCAGAAATATTCTGTTCGGCCCCGGCCTTTTCAACCTGGATGCGAACATCTCCCGCATCTTTACCTTTAAAGAGGGAATCACATTCCAGATACGCGGCGAGGCGTTCAACCTCACCAACACACCGACGTTTAGCAATCCCAGCTCTAACTGCTGCTGGACCACCACTTCGAGTGGCGCGACCAGCTACAACGGATTCGGCGTGATCACCGCCACCAGTTCCAGCCCGCGCCAGTTGCAGGTGGGCGGATACCTGCGGTTCTAAGCCAGCCCCCTGAAAGCGGGGAAGAGGCGCCTCGGCAACTTAAGAGGCGCCTCTCGGCCCCGTTATCTCACTCGCAGTGCGTGCAGGTTCGCGACGGCCATAAGCTCGTCCGAGGAGCTTCGATTAACTCCATGACCTCGCGAGAATCCGAACCCTCGACCATCGACGGGCCGGCCGGCGCCCCTTCGCCGGAAGAGCCGGTGACCCGGTCTGATACACTGGGCGTGCAGTCGAAAACTCGAACCGGGAATGAGATGGCCGTGACTGACTTGGACCGCACCCAGGGAGCGTCCAGCGAAGTAGTTCGCGATATCAATCGACGTATCGTTCTCAACTTGATCCGCACGCGCCAGCCAATCTCGCGCGCCGACCTGGCGCGTGTGTCGGGGTTGCAGCGCAGCACCATTTCCCTCATCGTCGAGGGTTTGATCGAGGAGCATTGGGTGTTGGAAGGTCCCACCGGCCGCCTGCCCCGCGGCCGCCGGCCCACCTTCCTGCGATTAAACGACGACCGCGTGATCATCGGCATCGACATCCGGCCCACTCAAATCACCGTGGCTTTGGCCAACGTGAACGGAAAATTCAGTTCGCAGGAGGTCATCCCCACGCCCGCGGACCCCAAGACGGCGATGGACGCCTTGATCCAACGCGTCCAGCCGCTGATTCGTTCCTGCCGCGGAAAGAAGATCGAGGGCATTGGAATCTCGCTGCCCGGCCGTCCCCACGCGGGCCACCTCGTGTTTGCCCCCAACCTCAAGTGGCGCGACTTCGATTTGCGCAAGCCCATCGCCAACGCAACCGGCCTCGAAGTCGAGTTGGAGAATGCCGCCAACGCGTGCGTGCTGGCGGCGGTGTGGTTCGATCGCGCGGAACTCGGCCGTGACCTGGTCGTGATCACCGTTTCCGAGGGCATCGGCGCCGGGATTTTGACCGGCGGCCACCTCGTCCGGGGGCGCAATGGCATGGCGGGAGAATTTGGCCACGTGCCGCTCGATCCGGCCGGCCCTCTCTGCGGCTGTGGCGGCCGGGGCTGCTGGGAGGTGTTCGCTTCCAACCGCGCAGCCCTTCGCTACTATCACGAATCCAGCTCCTATGCGGAGGGGCTGAGCTTCATTGACCTATTGAGCCTTGCCGAGCAAGGGGACGCGTGCGCCGCGGCGGCTCTCGAGAAAATGGCCCACTACCTGGGCCGCGGCATGCGGATGATCGTGGCGGGCCTGGCCCCGGAGCGCATCATCATCATTGGCGATTTGACCCGTTCCTGGCACCGCTTTGGCCCGGTGATCGAAGCCGATTTGCAGGCCCAGGTGCTGCCGGGCGGACGGGCGCCACGCCTCATTCCGGCGCACGAGGATGGCATGGCCCGCTTGCGCGGCACCGTAGCCCTGGTACTGCAAAAGCACTTCGGCGGAACGCGCGACCTGCCCGTCTGAAGCCACGTGGCGCGGGCAGTCCTGCCTGCCGTGTCGAGAGTCATCTCGACATTTTTTTGCCGGAATCGAGTGACCGCCAGGAACGCGGTCTTAGAACGCGGCCGAGCCGGGCGTGCGCGGACACGGGATCACGTCGCGGATGTTCTTCATGCCAGTCAGGTACATCATCATCCGCTCCAGTCCGAGGCCGAAGCCCGCGTGCGGCACCGAGCCGAAGCGCCGCAGGTCGAGATACCAGGCGTAATCCTCTTCCTTCAGTCCCTGCCCGGCGATGCGCTGGCGCAGCACGTCCAGGCGCTCCTCGCGCTGGCTGCCGCCGATGATTTCGCCGATGCGCGGCACCAGCACGTCCATCGCCGCCACCGTGCGGCCATCGTCGTTGAGCCGCATGTAGAAGGCCTTGATTCCGGTCGGATAGTCGGTCACCACCACCGGCTTGCGAAATACTTCTTCCGTCAGATGGCGCTCATGTTCGCTTTGCAGGTCGGTGCCCCAACTCACCGGGAACTCCCACGTCTTCCCCTTGGCCGCGGCGTCTTCCAGAATGCGCACCGCCTCCGTGTATGGCAGATGCACGAAGTCGTTCTCCATCACGTTGGCCAGCGTCGCCAGCAAGGTGTTGTCGATGCGCTTGTTGAAGAACTCGAGATCGGCGCGGCAGCGGTCCATCACTTCCGCCAGCACGGCTTTGAGGAACCGCTCCGCCAAATGCCGGTTGTCGTCGAGATCGGCGAAGGCCATCTCCGGCTCGATCATCCAGAACTCGGCCAGGTGCCGCGGCGTGTTCGAATTCTCCGCGCGGAAGGTGGGCCCGAACGTGTAGACGTTGGCGAACGCGTGCGCGAACATCTCCGCTTCGAGTTGTCCGCTCACCGTCAGGTACGCCGGCTTGGCGAAGAAGTCGCCGCTGAAATCCGGCCGCCCTTCCGGCGTTTTGGGCGTGGCGGCGAGATCGAGCGTGGTCACCTGGAACATCTGGCCGGCGCCTTCGCAATCGAGCGTCGTGATCAGCGGCGTCTGCACGTACACGAAGCCGTTCTCCTGAAAGAAGCGGTGAATGGCGTAGCACAGTGCGTTGCGCACCCGGAACACCGCGCTGAACGTGTTGCTGCGCGAGCGCAGATGGGCGATCTCGCGCAGAAACTCCATGGTGTGGCCCTTCTTCTGCAACGGGTAGGTAGCCGGATCGGCCGCGCCGTACACTTCGACCGCCTCGGCGCGCAGTTCCACCGGCTGGCCCGGACCTGGTGACGCCACCACGGTACCCTCCACGCGCAGCGACGATCCGGTGGTGACCGCGGCCAGCACCGCTTCCCTCAACAGCCCGGCGAGGATCACCACTTGCAGGTCGATCGCCGACGATCCGTCCTGCAGTTGCACGAAGTGCACGCCCTTGCCGTCGCGCCGCGTCTTCACCCAGCCGCGCGCCGCGACCTTCGCTCCCGGCTCCCGCGCCAGTATGTCCTTGATGTATTCGCCGTTGTTGATCAAGTGCGTCAACCTTTCAAAAAACAATGTTAGCTTGGTGGGGCATGCTTTAGCTTGCCAACGCCCGCTTGCGGGCGCGGTTTTCCGAACTGTCACCTTCGGGGCGGCCCGCAGATTTCGGCAGAGGCTGCTAGACTGTTTTCGGAAGGCAATCTGGACTGGTGTCCGGGACGGTCTTCAAAACCGTTCGGCGGTCGTTTCGGTCGCTGGTGTGTTCGATCCGCACTGCCTTCCGCCAACTCACTTCCCGGGCGGAAACTATTGTTGCGGCCTCTGGCTCCATGCTTCTTCCAGCCGGTCGCGGGTGACAAAGGACGCTTGCGTGCCCACGCCTAACGTGGATAGCGCGGCATACACGTTGGCGCGCGCGATGGCCTCGGTTTCGTTCTCTCCCGCGGCCAGAAACGCGGCGAAGCTGCCGATGAAGGCGTCGCCGGCGCCGGTGGTATCGACGGCTTCGACGGCGAACGGCGGGACGTGGTCCACTCGGGTCTCGCCGGCGCATAGTGCGCCATTGGCGCCGAGCGTGATGATGACGCGGCGCACGCCGCTGCGCAACAGGTGTAAGGCGCAGTCACGGGCTTCGTGAAGGTTGTTCACCGGCATTCCGCTGAGCGCCTCGGCCTCGGTTTCATTGGGGATGACGTAATCGGCGTAAGCCAGCTCGGCGAGATCGAGTGGCTGGCCGGGCGCCGGGTTCAGAATGGCGCGGATGCCGTTCGAGCGGGCGAAGCGCAGTGTGTAGTAGACGGTTTCGAGTGGGATTTCCAACTGCAGGACAATCGCATCGGCCTGGCGGAGCACCGGCGCGGCCGCATCGATATCGGTGGGTAGCAGGCAGTCATTGGCGCCCTTGACCACCAGGATGCGATTCTGGCCGGCCGAATCGACGAAGATGGGCGCCACCCCGCTCGAGACGCCTTCGGTAATCAGCACCCGCGTCGCATCTACCCCGCGCGCGGTGAAGTTGTCGATGGTGGCTTTACCGAACAGGTCATCGCCGACGCGCGCGATCATCGACACGCGCGCGCCGCAAAGCCGCGCGGCCACCGCCTGGTTGGCGCCCTTGCCGCCGAAGCCCAAATGAAAGCCGCGGCCAAAGATGGTTTCGCCCGGCCGCGGAAACCGGTCGGTGAAAGTGGTGAGGTCGACATTGGCGCTGCCGACCACTGCGATGTGAGGCTGCATGGCCATATATCCGGATACCATATTGTAGACATGGATCAGGATCCGACACGCAGGTTTTCGGTGCGGGTGGACGCGTACGCGCGGTACCGGCCGACCTATCCGGAGGAGGTGGCGGCGCTCGCCGGACGCGAATGCGGGCTGCGCGCCGGACACGTGGTGGCCGATATCGGCTGCGGAACCGGCTTGTTGGCGCGTCTGTTTCTGCAGCGCGGCTGCCGCGTCATCGGCGTGGAGCCGAACCCCGAGATGCGCGACGCAGGGCGGAAGGCACTGGCCGATCTGGCGGGATTTCAGGCCATCGACGGACGCGCGGAGGCCACCACGCTCGCTACCGGCAGCGTGGATCTTGTCACTGCGGGGCAGGCGGCGCACTGGTTCGATGCCGATCCGGCCCGCGCCGAATTCCGGCGGATTCTCAGGCCCGGTGGCTGGCTGATGCTGGTGTGGAACGAACGCAAGCGGGAACCGGGATTCATGAGCGACTATGAAACCCTGATCGCACACCATGCGCCGGAGCAGGCGCGCATCGACGCACAGCGGATCACAAGCTTGTTTGGCGGACACGGCTGGCGCATGGCGCGGTTCGATCACCGGCAGACGCTCGACGCCGAAGGGCTGCGCGGGCGAGTCGCATCGTCATCCTACACTCCGCTGCCGGGGACGGATGCCTTTGCCGCATTGATGGCGGAGGTAGACGGCTTGTTTGCACGACATCAGCGGGACGGATGGGTGAATGTGAACTACTCGACGGAGGTCTACTACGGGAGGCCGGGCGCTTAGGCGGGCCGGCGATGGCGCTGGCGGCGGAGGGCCCAAACCCACCGCCGCCCGCGCCGGCTGCATGCTCACTTCTCTTCGATTGCCACAGTCACAGTGTTGCTGCGTACTTGCGAACCATCCGCAAGTTGTCCAACGATGCTCAGCGGGACCGAATTTCCCGCGGCTGCGCCATCCGGGACGATGGCCGTAATCTGCGAGACTCCCGGTTTGCCGGCGACTGACGTCACCGCCTCGGCCGGGAACTCCGCTTCGCCGATTCGCACCAGGACACTCGAACCCGCGCCGATACCGGTCGCCAGGATCGCGATTCGGTCGCCCGCGCGGGCCGGCTCTGCCGCCGACAGGTAGTTGCGCACCATCGCGAGGTTCGCTTCGCCTGCCAGCGAAACCAAGCCCTGCCCCGATCCGCTGCCGTCCGCCGTGAAGATTCCCGGGCGCGACCGCATTCTGCAAGGTTTCGAATGGCTGGGAAACCGGTCCCGCCGTTCGCACTACGATCTCGAACGATGCGGCCGGGCTGGCATCGGGGCACAGCATGTCGATTCGCGATTGCGAAGCGTACAGGATCGGCACCGATTTGCCTTCTACCTCCACGGAAGTGCCGGCCAGTTCCAGCGATCCGCCGGACGGATCGGACGTGGTGTCCCCTTGCGTCAGCCATCGGCCTTCGATGCGCGCGATGGCGCCAGGGCTGCACGCGCCCGCAACCGAGCCGCTGGCTGCGTTGACCACGCGGTCCACTGCCGGTTCACCCGCGTCCACCTGTACCGTCGAACCGGCGGTGCCAGCCTCGCCCGCGGAATTGGTAGCGGTAAAGGCGACTCGATACTTGCCTTGCTGAGCTGCCGCCGGCGTCCAATCGAACACGCCCGTTGCGCCGTCGAATGTGGCTCCGGCCGGCAGAGCCGCCGCGGTGAATCGGGCGGGTTCGTCTCCGGCCGAGACCTGGAAGCGAAGTTCGCTGCCGAACTTGACGACTGGCGACGCGGGAGCGGTGACCGCCAGGTTCTGCGGCCTCCGCAGCGATACCGTCTGTTGTAGTGTATCGGCGTTCAGTTGTGCCGAAATGACAGCTGCCTCGTCTTTGACGTTCGCAGCCGAATTAATCTGGAATTGTGCGCTGGTCTGACCGGGACGGGTGGCGACCACGGCCGGCAACTGAAGCGATGCGCTCGAACTGGAGAGACGCACTTGCGCGGTGGCTCCATCGTTGACCGTGCCGAGTGTAATCGAGCAAAGTCCCGTGGACTGCGCCGGCAGCGTGCCAGGCGTGCAAGAGAGCGTGAGAAGGCGAACCTGCGACTGGGAACTCTGTTGCGCACTCGCGTTCAGAGTAACCGTCGTGGTTTGCGCGGTGCCGTTCAGGCTGGCGGTCAGGACCGCCGTCTGACTGGCGGCGATCTGTCCGGCAGTCGCAGTAAAGCTAGCGGTCAGCGCCCCATGCGATAAGTGGAGGGTCACCGACGCCGGTAGAGTGAGCAGAGAATTGTTACTGGCGAGCGTGGCCTGGCCTTGCGATCCGCCAGCCGCGATCACCGTGCAGGTGCCCGATGTGGCGGACGTCAAAGTGCCCGGTGAACAGGAGAGTGAAGTTACGAAGGCGGTGGCCGACAAGTTGATACCGGCCGAAGCCGAAGAGCTGTTATAGGTAGCCGTCACCGTCGCTGTCTGGCTGCTCGAAATCGTGCCGCTGGTAGCGGTGAAAGTGGCCGTGGAAGACCCGGCCGCCACCGCCGCCGTCGCCGGCACGGTCAGCGCCGTCGCATTGCTCGCGAGCGACACGCTGGCGCCGCCGCTGGGCGCATCCTGAGTCAACGTGAGGGTGCAGATGCTGTTGGCATTCTGCCCCAGCATGGCGGGGCTGCAGGTGAGCGAGGAGACCTGCACCGGCGCCACCAGGCTGACACTGGAGGTCTTGGCAACGCCATTGAGGGTAGCCGTGACGGTTGCGGTCTGGTTGCCGCCGCACTTGCCGGCGGTGGTTGTGGAGCTGCCCGAAGTGGAACCCGCCGGAACGGTGACCGAGGCCGCCACGGGAAGCATCGTGCTATTGCTGGCTAGAGACACGGCCGTGCCTCCGCTGGGAGCCGCCTGGGCCAGTGTGACCGTGCAGGTGGCGCTCGCGCCGGTAGCCAGGCTCGTGGGCGAGCACAGTAAAGAGGACAAGCTGGGCTGCCAATTCGTCACCGCGACCGCGCCCGAAGTCGCCGCTATAGTCTCGGGGGATCCAGCCGCGAAAGTTGCTAGAGGGTTGCTGACTACGATGGGCACGGTGGCGCCGCTGGTCGCCGCGGAGACAGTGACCGTAACCGTGGCGACCAAGCCGTTACCGATTGTCGAATCGGTCGCGCCGATTGCCACGCAGGTCACCGAACCGTTGACGGGGTTGCAAGTGAGGGTCTTGCTCGCGCTGGTGAGCGCCGCGCCGGGCGTGACCACGACGGAGGGCGCGTCGCTGGGAACGAACGCGAATGTCCATTGCAAACCGGCTGGTGCGCCGCTGGTGCCGCTCAGAGTGAGGTTCAGCGCCACGGAGCCGCCCTCCACGGCAGAACCGGACGAGAGGCTCACCGAAGACGCTACGGGTGCCGAGGCCATCAAACCGATGCTGGCCGTCGCAGCGTTGTTGTAAGTAGCTGTCACCGTGGCTGTCTGATTGGCCGAAATCGTGCCGCTGGAGGCGGTGAATGTGGCACAGGCCGTTCCGGCCGCCACCGTCACCGAAGCCGGCACCGTCAGTGCCGTCGCGTTGCTCGACAAGGCCACGCTGGCGCCTCCGCCAGGAGCAGCCTGAGTCAGCATCACAGTGCAAGCGCCGGAGGAACTCTGCCCCAGGCTGGTGGGGCTGCAACTGAGTGAGGCGACCTGCACCGGCGCCGTCAAACTGATGCTGGCCGTGGCCGATGTGCTGTTGTAGGTGCCTGTCACCGTCGCGGTCTGGTTGCTCGAAATCGTACCGCTGATGGCAGTGAACGTGGCTGTCATAGATCCGGCCGTCACCGTCACCGATGCCGGCACCGTCAGTGCCGTTGCACTGCTGGACAAGGCCACGCTTGCGCCCGCGCACGGCGCGGCCTGAGTCAGCGTGATGGTGCAAGTGTTGGAGGAATTCTGCCCCAGGCTGGTGGGGCTGCAACTGAGCGCGGAGACCTGTACCGGTGCTGTCAGGCAGATGGTGGCTGACGCCGTTGCGCTGTTATAGGTGGCCGTCACCGTCGCCTCTTGATTGTTGGAGACTGTGCCGCTGGTGGCGCTGAACGTGGCGGTGACAGACCCGGCCGCCACCGTCACCGTCGTCGGCACCGTCAGTGCCGCCGCATTGCTCGACAAGGCCACGCTGGCGCCTCCGGTTGGCGCAGCTTGAACCAGCGTGATGGTGCAAGTGCTGGAGGAATTCTGTCCCAGGCCGCCGGGGCTGCAACTGAGCGAGGAAATCTGCACAGGCGCCGTCAAACCGATGCCGGCGGTCTTGGAAAACCCATTAAGAGTCGCCGTCAGCGTTGCGGTCTGACTGGCCGTGATGGTGCCAGCGGTAGCTGTGAAGGTGGTCGAAGCCGAACCCGCCGGCACGGTGACCGAGGCCGCCACGGGAAGCAGCGTGCTGCTGCTGGACAGAGACACGGTGGTGCCGCCGCTCGGAGCCGCCGAGGCCAGTGCGACCGTGCAGGTGGACTTGGCGCCGGAAGTCAGGCTGGCGGGCGAGCATTGCAGCGAAGACAAGCCAGGTTCCCAATTCGTCACCGTAATTGCGCCCGAAGTCGCCGACACGGTTTCGGCGGATCCGTTCGCGAAGGCGGATCCGTTCGCGAACGCCACCGCGGAATTGCTGATTGCGATGGGCACAGTCGAGCCGCTGGTCGCCGGGGAGAGGGTAACCGTAACCGTGGCGACCACGCCGTTGCCGATCGTCGAATCGGTTGCCCCGGTCGCCATACACGTCAACGAGCCGCTGACCGGGTTGCAAGTGAGGGTCTTGCTGGCGCTGCCGAGTGGCGTCCCGGGGGCGACCACAACGGAGATGGCATCGGTGGGAACGAACGAGAGCGTCCACTCGAAACCGGTAGGCGCCCCGCCACTGGCGGTGAACGAGAGGTTCAATGCCACAGAGCCGCCCTCAACGGCAGCGCCGGATGAGAGGCTCAGAGAAGATGTTTGACTGAAGGCTAGGCTGCCGGGCAGGAAGCAGAACAGAAAAACGGCGATCCGCTGTTTCGTATAGCTATTCGGCATTTTGGGTAACTGGATTTTCTTGGTTCAAGATCTGAATATAGTGAATTAGTCCCTGATTAACCAGATTGTGAATAGTTAATACGTAGAGACTTACTGAAGGCGCACATGCGAAGCGGCCGGAATCAAACTTACCGTTGTCGCAAGTTGTTGATTTTAAGTTGGGGTGTAATGTGAGTAATTGTCAGTGTCTAAGAATGGTTTTCTGAAACTCCGCCACGACAGAATACCGAATAAAGCGCTAATTGCGTCTTTCTCGTTGCGAAATAGCCATGTAATATTGCGGAGCAGGGCAGCCTATCGCGGCTTTGGCTTTCGCTGCAAGAGTTTTCACTTGTTAATTCGGGGCGGCGACTTTCATGCAACCCCGACTGAGACAGTGATCGAAGCATCGATTTGGCGAGCCCCGGTCCGTGTGCTGAAGATGAAAAAACTTCCCGGCACTAGGGTCCCCACCGTGTAAAACGCGGTGGGAGATGCGGCCAGCCGCAAAGAAATCCTTCAGTCCCAAGCCGATGGGCGCTGGCACTCCAGTTGCAACGTCGGGCCTTCAACTGTTAAACAGAGCATTGCGGTGAGTTGAACCCCACGCCAGGCCAACCGGCACGCGGCGTGGAATTCGCCGGCCAGGATTTTCCGATCCTAACTTTGGTCGGCATATCGTGGCGAACCATCGAGAGCATTGAGACTTCCCTAAAGACAGCATTGAAGATAATCAGCCCAGTAAGTACTTTAGAGTTGGCCGGCCGACGGGCAGCGGCCTATGCCACCGGTATCTTCGAGCCAGATACTCGTGGCGCCCTTTTCCCGGAGGCTGACCAGTTGCGCATGGATGTTCTTGAGAAGAGAGCCTCGATCCGTTCGACTCGCGGTGCGGTGCTTGCTCTTCTTTTCGCGGCCGTAACTGGCGCGGCATTCGGACAGGACACCTTGGCGTTGTCGTCGGGTACCGCCGTCCAGGGGGGTGCGATCGCGCTGAACCTGTCGTTGACTTCTCCAGCCGGAAGCACGCCGGCGGGACTTCAGTGGACGCTGACTTATGCGGCCGGCAACGTCGCCTCGATCGGCGTAGTCGCTGGCGCCAGCGCGGCCGCGGCGAACAAAACCCCTACCTGCTTTTCGAGCGCGGGTTCTTATACGTGCCTGCTGACCGGGATGAGCGACGCGGTCATCCAGAACGGGGTGGTCGCGGTGATCAACGTGACGATGACCAGTTCGGCTATCACCACGCCGGTCGGAATCACTAACTTGGCTGGCGCAGCTCCCGGCGGGGGCCCGATTTCCGTCACCGGCACGGGTGGAACAATAACGGTGCCGGCGCCGCCCCCGTCGCCGGTGCTGACCGGGCTATCTTGCAACTTCGCGTCCCTCACGAGCGGTGGTTCGTCGACCTGCGCGGCTGCGCTGAATGAGGCTGCGCCGGCCGGCGGTGCGACGATCGCTCTCTCGAGCAGCACCAGTGCTCTGTCCGTGCCTGGGTCGGTGACTGTGGCGTCGGGTGCAACGTCGGCGAACTTCACGGCTACAGCCGGCACGTTCACTACCAGCCAGACGGCGGTGGTGACGGCATCTTACGGTGGCAGCTCGCAGACAGCGTCGATCCTGCTGGTGGCGCCAACCGTGGTTAGTCTGGTGTCATGCTCGCCAACCAGCCTCAGTTCGGGTGGAACATCGGCGTGCTCCGTGACACTGTCGCAAGCGGCGGGCTCTAGCGGAATTGCGGTCAGCCTATCGAGTAACAATTCGGCGTTGAACGTGCCGGCTTCGGTGACTGTGGCGTCGGGTGCAACGTCGGCGAACTTCACGGCTACAGCCGGCACGTTCACTACCAGCCAGACGGCGGTGGTGACGGCATCTTACGGTGGCAGCTCGCAGACAGCGTCGATCCTGCTGGTGGCGCCAACCGTGGTTAGTCTGGTGTCATGCTCGCCAACCAGCCTCAGTTCGGGTGGAACATCGGCGTGCTCCGTGACACTGTCGCAAGCGGCGGGCTCTAGCGGAATTGCGGTCAGCCTATCGAGTAACAATGCCGCGTTGAACGTGCCGGCTTCGGTGACCGTGGCATGGGGAGTAACGTCGGCGAACTTCACGGCTACAGCCGGCACATTTACCACCAATCAGACGGCGGTGGTGACGGCATCCTACGGTGGCAGTTCGCAGACAGCGTCGATCCTCCTGGTGGCGCCGACCGTGGTCAGCCTGGTATCGTGCAATCCAACCAGCCTCAGTTCGGGTGGAACATCCGCGTGCTCCGTGACGCTGTCGCAAGCGGCGGGTTCCGGCGGAGTCACCGTTACTCTTTCGAGTAACAATGCCGCGTTGAGCGTGCCGGCATCGGTGACTGTGGTATCGAGTGCAACCTCGGCGAACTTCACGGCTACAGCCGGCACATTTACCACCAGTCAGACGGCGGTGGTGACGGCATCTTACGGTGGCAGTTCGCAGACAGCGTCGATCCTCCTGGTGGCGCCGACCGTGGTCAGCCTCGTGTCATGTTCGCCAACCAGCCTCAGTTCGGGTGGAACATCGGCGTGCTCCGTGACACTGTCGCAAGCGGCGGGCTCCGGCGGAATTGCAGTCAGCCTATCGAGTAACAATGCCGCGTTGACCGTGCCGGCTTCGGTGACCGTGGCATGGGGAGCAACGTCGGCGAACTTCACGGCTACAGCCGGCACATTTACCACCAATCAGACGGCGGTGGTGACGGCATCCTACGGTGGCAGTTCGCAGACAGCGTCGATCCTCCTGGTGGCGCCGACCGTGGTCAGCCTGGTATCGTGCAATCCAACCAGCCTCAGTTCGGGTGGAACATCCGCGTGCTCCGTGACGCTGTCGCAAGCGGCGGGTTCCGGCGGAGTCACCGTTACTCTTTCGAGTAACAATGCCGCGTTGAGCGTGCCGGCATCGGTGACTGTGGTATCGGGAGCAACCTCGGCGAACTTCACGGCCACGGCGGGGACGATCTCGACCAGTCAGCCGGCGGTAGTGACGGCATCTTTGAACGGCAGCGCTCAGACACAGTCTCTGACATTGCTATCTGCGCCCCCTGCCCTGATGTCGTTGGCTTGTTCCCCCACCAACCTCAGTTCCGGCGCCGCATCCACTTGTATCGTGACACTGTCAAACGCCGCTGGATCCGGTGGAGCGGCGGTAGCGCTATCGAGCAATGTCGGGGCACTTGCCATTCCAGCGTCGGTGACGGTATCGAGCGGTTCTACGACATCCACCTTCTTGGCCACTGCGGGGACGATCTCGACCAACCAGACGGCGGTGGTGACCGCATCCTACAACGGCAGTTCGCAGACAGCGTCGATCCTCCTGGTGGCGCCAACCGTGGTTAGTCTGGTGTCATGCTCGCCAACCAGCCTCAGCTCGGGTGGCGCATCCGCCTGCTCCGTGACGCTGTCGCAGGCGGCAGGCTCCGGTGGAATTGCGGTCAGCCTATTGAGTAACAATGCGGCGTTGAACGTGCCGGCTTCGGTGACCGTGGCATGGGGAGCAACGTCGGCGAACTTTACGGCTACAGCGGGGACATTTACCACTAACCAGACGGCTGTGGTGACCGCATCTTACGGTGGCAGCTCGCAGACAGCGTCGATCCTCCTGGTGGCGCCGACCGTGGTCAGCCTCGTGTCATGTTCGCCAACCAGCCTCAGTTCTGGCGGAACGTCCGCGTGCTCTGTGACGCTGTCGCAAGCGGCGGGTTCCGGCGGAGTCACCGTTACTCTTTCGAGTAACAATGCCGCGTTGAGCGTGCCGGCATCGGTGACTGTGGTATCGGGAGCAACCTCGGCGAACTTCACGGCCACGGCGGGGACGATCTCGACCAGTCAGCCGGTGGTAGTGACGGCATCTTTGAACGGCAGCGCTCAGACGCAGTCGCTGACATTGCTATCTGCGCCCCCTGCTCTGATGTCGTTGGTTTGTTCTCCCACCAACCTCACTTCCGGTGGTGCGTCGACCTGTATCGTGACACTGTCTAACGCCGCTGGATCCGGTGGAGCGGCGGTAGCGCTATCGAGCAATGCCGGGGCACTTGCCGTTCCGGGGTCGGTGACGGTATCGAGCGGTTCTACGACATCCACCTTCTTGGCCACGGCGGGAACGATCTCGACCAATCAGACGGCGGTGGTGACCGCATCTTACAACGGCAGTTCGCAGACAGCGTCGATCCTCCTGGTGGCGCCAACCGTGGTCAGCCTGGTATCGTGCAATCCAACCAGCCTCAGTTCGGGTGGAACATCAGCGTGCTCCGTGACGCTGTCGCAGCCGGCGGGCTCTGGCGGAATTGCGGTCAGCCTATTGAGTAACAATGCGGCGTTGACCGTGCCGGCTTCGGTGACCGTGGCATCGGGAGCGACATCGGCGAACTTTACGGCCACGGCGGGGACGATCACGGCCAACCAGACGGCTGTGGTGATGGCCAGCTACAACGGCTCCTCGCAGACGGCGTCGATCTCGCTCTCGTCCACGGCGTCCGCGGCGACCCTCAGCCTGCTGTCTTGTAGCCCGACGAGCCTCAACTCGGGATGGGTTTCTAACTGCTTCGTGACGTTGTCGCAGGCGGCGGGCTCTGGCGGGATTACTGTTACTCTCTCGAGTAACACAGGCTCGCTGACGGTCCCGCCCTCCGTCAATGTGGCATCCGGGGCTGCGTCAGCCGCGTTTACCGCTGTTGCGGGCACTATCAGCGGCAATCTTACCGCCGTTGTGACGGCCAGCTACAACGGCAGTTCGCAGACGACGTCTCTGTCTCTCCTGGTGCCCGGGTCCTTAAATGCGTTATCTTGCGTGCCCGCCAGCCTCACTCCCGGCGGGACGTCCGCGTGCACGGTGACGCTTTCGAGCGCCGCCGGATCCGGTGGAGTGGTCGTAATGCTCTCGAGCAACGCTGCGGCACTCAGTGTTCCTGGGCTGGTGACGATTTCGAGCGGCGCCACCACAGCCAGCTTCACAGCCACGGCGGGCCCAATTACTACCAGCCAGACGGCGCTGGTGACGGCATCTTACAACGGCAGCTCACAGACCGCAAGCATAATTCTCTCGCCGCTGGCGTCCTTGAGTTCGCTCTTTTGCACGCCGGCGACCGTCAGTTCCGGAGGAACCTCGACGTGTACGGTGACACTGTCCAGCCCGGCGGGCTCGGGCGGTTTGACCGTGACACTATCGAGCAATGACGCGGCATTGACCGTTCCGGGGTCGGTGAGCGTCGCGGCCGGCACCATCATTGCGAGTTTCACAGCCAGTGCCGGTGCGGTAACCAGCACCCAGACAGCCGTCGTGACGGCCTCCTCGAACGGCGCGTCGGAGACCGCCTCCATCGGCTTGCAGCCCGCATCCTCACAAAGTACCGCTTCGATTGTCTGCACTCCGGATTCGAACAATTCGGGAGCGATCGATTGCACGCTCTCGCTGGCACAAGCCGCGCCCGCGGGTGGGGTGAGCGTCGCTCTACAGTCGAATACCACGCGAGTTCAGGTGCCGGCCCAGGTTGTGATCCCCGCCGGCGCTGTGTCAGTGCAGTTTGTCGCCACCGTAGAATCGTCCGACCAGGATACGCAAGCTCAGATCACCGCCTCCGTAGAGGGGGCTCTGACGACGACCAGCATTCCGATTGGCGGCATTCGGCCCATCAGCCTCTCATGCGCTCCGCAAACAATCCAGGCAGGAGGATTCTGCACATGCACGATTGGAATGAACAATCCAAATGTGCCGCAGGTAGCTCATCTGGCTGTCTCCAGCAACAGCACAAGCCTCGAACTTCCCAGTCCGTTCCCGACGCGTCCCGGGCAAACGCAGCTCAGCTTCGAGGTTTTTACGATGCCTTTAGCAGGGCAACAGTCGTCCGCGGTATCGGTGCAGTTTGGACAGACGGTGGTAACCAGCTCGCTGGTCGTGACACCAGCCGCCGCGCCGATCCTGAACCTGCCCGGTTATCGCGAAGGCGTGAAGACCGTGGCCGCTGGCGCCAATCCCATGGCCATGAAGCGCGGCATCGAGAAGGCCGTCACCCTCATCACCGGTAAAATCGACAAGGAAGGCAATCGCAAAGAAGGCGAACTCGACAAACTTGAGCAAGCCCGTCACCGGCGAAATGATTGCCCAGGTCGGCACCATCTCCGCCAACAACGATGAGACCATCGGCAAGATCATTGCCGAGGCCATGAAGAAAGTCGGGAAAGGATGGCGTCATCACCGAGCAATACGTCGCTGCTGGCTACTCGTT
>CAWJLI010000134.1:0-34429 GCA_963843095.1 Bryobacterales bacterium | reverse complement strand
ATGCGTGCTTCGTTTCAGCATATTGTTAGCCCCGCAGCGTGAGCGCCGCGAGGTTCTTCTTGGCCGTGGCCACTTCCACGTCGGCTTTGCCTACGCCTGCCGCCTGCACTTCCACGGCCGCCTGGTTGGTGGCCTTGCGGCTCCCGATGTCCTGGCGGATCTGGTTCAGCCGGTCCTGGGCGGCCTGCAAGGCCAGATCGTTCTGCCGCGCCTTAATGACGGAAAGGATCGGGTTCTTGCGCACGTCGTACTCCGCCAGATGCACCTGATGCTCCGCGCTCGCGAGCGAGTACGTATCTTCTTCCAACTGGGCCTGCGCCTGCGCCTGGGCCTGCTCCACTTTCAGCTTGGCCTCGGCCAGGTCCGCTTCGGCTTCTTTCAACCGGTACTCCTGATCGGTCGCATCGAACTCCACCACCACACCGCCGGCCTTCACCACCTCGCCAGTCTTGCGTAGCGTGGTGATGTGCAGTTCGCCGCCTGTAGTTAGCGGCGCGCTCAGCACTTCGGAGTTGCCGCCCCGCAGTTCCCCGTTCGCCGACACGGTCAGCGTCAGGTCTCCGCGCCGGACCCTGGTGGTGGGAACCACCGTGTCCATGGGCGGCTTCACAGCCTTGTACATGCGCTGGCCCTGCCGCACCATCCCCACGCCGGCCGCGGCGAGCGCCACCGTGACAATCAACACCTTCAAGACGCCGCGCAACAGGCGCCGCGTGCGCCGCGGGCGTGGAGCGCCGGCGGCCGGCGAAGCGGTGGTCGGCGCGGCGGTCGAGCTCAATTCCTGCCTCCGTTGCGCGGCGGTTCCACCAGGGTTACCATGCTGCCCGCCACCAGGCCCTTCACAGCCACCTCGTCGGGGTTGCGCGCTTCCACCGTGACCACCCGCGCCTCATATCCATGGCTGGTCCCGAGGTACACGATGGGGCGCCCTTTGTCGGTGAATAGCGCCTTGGCCGGGATGCTGACCGCATCCGGAATGCGCGCGGTAATCACGTCGGCGCTGGCGTTCATGTCCGGCCGCAGTTGCGCGGCGGGATTGTCCAGCGCGATGTAAGCCTTGAAATTGCGGGAGGGGGGCCAGTCAAAGGTCTGCTCGGTGAGCGGCGAGATTCCAGTCAGCTTCCCGGTCCACGTCTTCTCCGGCAGGGCATCGATCCGTATCACCCCGGCATCGCCAACCGTAATCAGGCCACGGTCCACTTCGTCGACTTTGGCCTCTACCCGAATGGTGGAAAGATCCGGCACTTCGGCAATCACCGCGCCGGGATACACGCGGTCTCCCACCTTGTAGGGTTGGGCGTTGAGCCAGCCTTGCGACGTATTGGACAAATAGTTAACCACCCCACCATTCGGAGTCTTGACCTCCATCAACGACACCTGGTGGTTGGCGATTTCCAGTTCCGTCTGTTCCTGGTCGCGCAGACGGGTCAACGAGGCGATCTTGGCCTCGGCGGACGTCCGATGCAATTCGACGGCGGCCTGCTCCACATGCAGCTTTTCTTCCGCCACGCGCGCGTCGATCTTGCTCTCTTCGCCCTGAATCTCACTCATGATGGCTTGCTGCGATGCATCGAGGCGCGCCTTTTCCAGGTTGTACTGGGATGTGGCCAGGTCCAGCTTATCCTGCTCCGCCGTGATGCGCGCTTGGGCCGCAGCCTGGTCCAGGTTCGCCTTCGCCTGGCGCAGCGCGGCGGTATGTTCCCGAATGGCCTGCTGGGCGGCGCTGGGGTCGAAGCGGATTACGGTCTGGCCCTGGGTCACCGCGCTGTTGGGCGGCGCCAGCCAGACAATCTGCAGGTCCGCCACGCGGACCGGCGCGGTGAGTTGGATGGAGCGCTCCGCCGCCAATTCTCCCCGGCAACGCACCAGCACCAGAAACTCGCCCCGGCGCGCCTTGGACATGGGAAGATCCGCAGCCGCTTCGACCTTCCGCATCCTCGACCATGTCAGTACGCCAGCCACGGCGCCCAGCGCCAGCACCAACGCGAACCAATAGCGGGCTTTGCCGGCGCGCCTCATTGAGAGCCAGCTTCCGGTGGCAGAATGTCCGCCGCGGCGGTCAGATCGGGCAGCAGGTGGGGATCTTTGGAATCCAGCAGGTAACGAGCTGCGAAGGTCTTTACAGGACTATCCAGTGCGGAGGCCGCCACCGGGCTGGCTGAATCGAAACGCGCCGTGAAGGTCAGCGCAGGGTACGCATCCAGATGCACCACCGCGGTCGACCCCGGCAGCAATATCGCGCCATCGGCTTCATTCACCGAAAGCCGCAGCACCATGCTCGTCGGATCGAAGATGTGCAGCAGCGGGTTCCCCGCGTACAGTTGATCGCCCTCCTGCGCGTGGCCCATCGAATTGTTCTTCCAGACGTTGTCGAGCGACACCATGCCATCAATGGGAGCTTTTACGGTCAACTTGTCCAGGTCTCTCTGCAACTGCGCCAGGGTGAGCTTTTGCCGGTCGCGCTGCAACATCAACACGCCGACTTCCGCGCGTTCCGCAGCATCGTGAAGCTGGTTGGAGCGTAACAGGCTCTTGACATGCTCTTCGGCGTCGGTCAGTTTTTCGGCATTTTTGAGCTGGTCCAGGTCGCTCAATACTGGCCCCTTGCGGATTTCCAGCTTGGCTTTTTCCAGGTCCGCCGTGGCCTGCGCCAGGTCGGATGCCCGCTTGGCGGCGTTGCTGCGGTCCTCCGCCATCTTCTGTTCCACCTGGTGGGACAAATCGTCGAATTTGGCTTGTGCGTCGCGCTGCGACTTGATTTGCGCGGTGCTGTCAAATTCCGCTACCAAATCCCCGACGTGGACCACGCTGCCATTGGGAACCAGTCTGACCAGCGTCATGGTGCCGCCCTGGCCGCTGATGCGTGGGACCTGAACCAGGGTAATTCGCTGGGCGGCAATGGTGCCGATGGTCCTCACTCCGCGCGGCGGGACGGGCGACTCGGCGGCTGCGCTTTGGCTCGTTTCCGGCGGGGAACTTCGCCCTGCCTTGCGGGCTCTGCATCCGGCGCCCACCAGACACACCGCCAGCAGCATGGCAACGACTCTCGCCGATGAGTTTGTCACTGACATCCCGGCTAACATTCCGAAGTTAACACTTAGACGAACGGCGATAGCAATTTGTTGACCGCTTGCGCCAACTTCGCCGGCCGGCGTTTTGCCCCGCAGGGCCCGGGAAATGCCGCCACACGTGGGCCGTTTTCGCCTATCGCGTTGCGCCAACAGAACTTTCAGCGGATGGTTCGAGCACCATGGTAACGGAAATACCAAGCTGCTACAATCTCCTAAACTATCCAAAATGGAATTTATATGACACCTCAAACTAACTACTGTTCCGAATGCGGACAGCCTACAGCCGCTGAAGAACTGGCCCGCTTCGGCGACCGATTGATCTGTCCAAACTGTAAGAACGCCTATGCCCAGAAACTGCGCGAGGGTGTCGCGCCGGCCGGCTTCGTCCAATACGGCGGATTCTGGCTGCGGTTCGTGGCGATGGCCATCGACGGCATCATTCTGGCGATTCCCATGGGAATGCTGCAAGCCGTGGTGTTCGGAGCGTTTGGTCTGTCCATGGCTCGCATGACGCCAAACCCCAACGCCGCGCCGGCGGAAGTCTTCGCGATGCTGGCGCCGATGTTCGGCATGATCGGCTTATCGGCGCTTTTCGGCATGGTCCTCGGGTGCACTTACGAAACGTTCTTCATCGTCAAATTCGGCGCCACGCCGGGAAAGATGGCCGTGGGAGTCAAGGTAGTCCGTCCCGATGGGTCGGGTATTCAGGTAGGTCGTGCCATTGGCCGCTATTTCGCAAAGATGCTGAGCGCCATGATCCTTTACATCGGATACATCATGGCGGGATTCGACTCTCAAAAGCGCGCGTTGCACGATATGATCTGCGACACCAGGGTAATCAAGACCAGAGGCTAGGGCGGCCAGATGCCGGTACCCTGCGCCCGCTGCAATATGCCGTTGCCCAAGTGGGAACTGCTGAACGGTGAGGCTGCCAACTGTACGTCCTGCGGCTCCCGCAACACCGTGCGGCTGTTCCCGGCTGCCCTGGCACAGGCGGCAGCCGCGCACGGCGAAACGGCGTTGGCGGGCGATGCCGCGTGCTTCGACCATCCCGGCAAGCGGGCCGTTTCGGCCTGCCAGCAGTGCGGACGATTCGTGTGCCCGCTCTGCGCAGTGGAGTTCGGCAGCGGGGTCTGGTGCCCGTCCTGCGTGGCCGCCTCCAGCGGGAAAGCCCGGTCCGTCAATCCCGACACTTCGCGGATGTTGTTTGACACCTGGGCTCTGTTTATACCCTTCGCCCTGCTGGTAATCTGGCCGCTCACCATCCTTTCTGCGCCGGCGGTGGTGGCGCTGGCGATTATGAAGTGGACGCAGCCACTCAGCCTGGTGCGCCGCAACCGATGGCGTTTCGGAGTGGGACTGGCGGTGGCGCTGCTCGAAGGTGGCCTCTGGATCTGGGGCATCTGGTACCTCGTGGCAGCAGCCCGGATGGGGCCGAAGATTCGGCCCGGTTACCCCACGCCGGGCATTATCATCTTTGACCCGGCGGCCAAGGCCCGGCGGGGAGCGTAACCATGGAACAGGACCGCGAACGCTATCGCAAGCTGCCCGGACGGCGCAGGGGCTTTCTCTTCGGCTCCAGCGTCTGGCTGGGATCCGACCACTTGTTGCTGGTCAAGTCCGCACGCTTTCGGGAAGAGTACAAACGATTCTATTTTCGCGACATCCAGGCCATCGTTGTGGCCAAAGCACGGCGCATCCATATTTCTACCCGTGCGGCGCCGATCTTCCTGCTGTGGTTCGCAACCCTCGGATTTGGCAGGCATGGCGCGGGATGGAGTTGGGCTCATGGTCTTGTTGGGGTCTTGCTTGTAAATGCCTGGTTTTACGTGTCGACCATGCGCAGTTGCCGTTGCCGTATCTACACCGCCGTCAGCTCCGAAGAGCTTCCGTCGCTCTATCGCACCTGGACGGCGCGGCGCTTCCTCAAGAAGGTTGAACCCTACCTGACGCAGGCGCAGGGTGTCATCGAGGGCAATTGGGCAGAGGCGGTGGAAGATAAGCAGATCGGCCCGCTGCCCGAGGGCAGAGTCGGCCTCACGCTGCCGGGCGCGGCAGCGCCGTTACCTCCGCCTCCGCCACCGGCACAGACGGCGCGCACCCCGGTAGCGTTTCTATTCGTCGCCAGCCTGTGCCTGGGAGGTCTCGCCGATTTGCTGACGCTCCAGGTGAGCGCCAACGTGGGACGGTGGGTTCTGCTGGGCTTCCTGCTGCTCCAGCTTGCCGCCACGGTGGCCGTCCTGGTGGAAAACTATTTGGGCAAACTGCTGCCATCCATGCGCAACCTGGCGATCGTCACATTGGCGTCCATCGGCGTCTGGTATTATGCGGTTCAAATGGCGGCGGGAATGGCTATCGGATACCAGAATGCGCGATCGAAAAACCCCGCTGTGGTTTCGGCTCAAATGCAGCCAATGGGACTGCTCAACTATCCGGTCTCGCGCGGGATTGCCGGCGGAATGGGCCTGTTGCTCGGATTGGCGGGAGCAGGACTGCTGCTGCTCGGCGAGCGGCCACCCGAAGAGAAGGTTTCCTTCAATGTGTGAGGGAAAAAGCGCGTTGGGTAGGATGGTATCCTGCGGCCGGTTGGCAACCGGCCTGGGCGGGCGCGCGCAAATGCCGGCAGGCGGGATCCCAACCCGCCGCAGGTTGGCAACCTGCCCCACAAGCTGCTTATGAGCGCCCTGGCCCTCCAACAACGGTGCTGGAATCACGAGGCGCGCGAGGCGGTGTGCCGGTGCCCGCAGTGCGGGCGAAGCTTCTGCCGCGAATGCGTCACCGAGCACGAGAGCCGCCTGCTGTGCGCCACGTGTCTCCGCAATGCCGCGCACGCCGCAGCGGCGCGGCGCGGGAAACTCCGCCGCCTGGCGGCCTTGGGGCTGACCCTGGCCGGTGTGATGCTGGCCTGGGCCGTCTTCTTCGGCGCCGGCGAAGGTCTCATCACCATCACGGAGCGCTCGGAGCGCATGTCATGGCAAGGCCATTAGAACAGCCCGGACCAGTGTCGCTGCTGGAAGAAGCGGCTCATTTGTTACGCCGCGCTCCCCTCGACACCCTGCTGTGCCATTGGACGGGCAGCGTGCCATTCGCCCTGATGTTGCTGGTTTTCTGGAACAACCTGACGCACCCTCCCATGTCCGATCTCGCCTGCGCCGCGGAATCGCTGGCGGCGGCGCTGCTGCTGATTTGGATGAACTGCTGGCGCAGCGTATTCGCGGGGCGTTTGCACCGGGAACTCAGCGGGGCTGCGGAGAGGCCCTGGAACCGCCAGCGGATCTGGCGCCTGGTGGCGAACCAGGCGTTCCTGGCCGCCACCAAGCCGCTGATGCTGCCCGTTTCGCTGGTGGCCGTTTTCCCTTTTGCCACCACGGTCGAGTTCTACCGCAACGCCGCGGTCCTGGCCGACCGCGAGGACCTGGACCCGCTCTCGGTGATCGCCAAAGCGCGACGCCTGGCGAGCCGCGACAAGTTCCAGTGCTGGCTGCTTCAGTTCCTCCTGCTGCTGCTTTCGCTGATCGCCATGCTGAACGTGGCGATCACCTTCATCATTCTGCCGCAGCTCGTCAAGATGCTGACCGGGTACGAGTCGACGTTCAGCCGCAGCGGCTCGAACTTCGTGGAAAACCGTCTCTTCCTGCTGGTTGTGCTGGGCGCAACCTGGCTGGTTTTCGATCCCTTCGTGCAGGCGGTGTATTGTTTGCGCTGCTTCCAAGGGGAATCGGTCGAGACCGGAGAGGATTTGCGCGCCGGCTTGCGGCGGGTCCGCTCGATGCTGGCCCAGGGCGCGGCGGCGGCCGCGGTTGTCTTGGTGCTGGCGGTGCTGCCGGTGGTGGTGGCGCAGGCGGCCGACTCGGTGGCGCCCCGGCAACTGGAACAGGCCGTGCGCCAGACCATGCAATCGCCCGAGTACAACTGGAGAATCCCTCCTCCGGCCACGGCCGCCTCCGACACTCCCTGGATCATCCTGGCGACGGATCGCGCGATTGCAGCCCTGCAATCCGCGGTGAAGTGGATCGAGAAGATGTTCGATCGCCTGTTGCGGTGGATCTTCGGCGGGCTGAATCTCTCGCCGATGCCGCTGGGCGGACGGGCGCCGGCCACCGCGCTGCACTGGAGCGTCTGGGTGCTGATCGGGCTGGCGGTGGCGCTGGTGGGCTGGGTGGTTTGGCGCGCCTGGGCGTTGCGCCGCAAGAAACCCAGCCTGGCCGCGCGCCCTGCCACTGTGCCGGTCCGGCTGGACGACGAAGAGCTCACCGCCGACCGTCTCCCGGAAGCCGGCTGGCTGGAGATGGCGGAACGCTGCCTGGCCGAGGGTAACCTGCGCCTGGCGCTGCGGGCATTTTACCTGGCCAACCTGGCATGGCTGGGCCGCCAGGAGTTTCTCACCATCGATCCCGGTAAAACCAATCGCGAATTCGAAATGGAACTGCGCCGCAGAGCGCGGGAATCGCCGGAAGCGCGCGAGTTGTTCTCGGCTAATGTGCGTGCGTTCGAGCGGGCCTGGTACGGCCTGCACGATGTGTTTGAGGGCGAGCCGCAAGAGTTCCGCCAGCGGGGGGAAGAGATGAAGACGCGCTTGAGCGCCGGGGTTGCCGCATGAGTCGTGCGTGGAGATCCTGGGCGCTGGCGCTGCTGGTCGCGGCGGTCTTTTTCTGGGGCGTCGTCAGCCTCTTCAACCGGCAGTTTGCCTCCGGCGAACTGTATCCGGAATTCTCCACCCTGCGCACCGACCGCCTCGGTACCAAGCTGCTTTTCGACAGCTTGGGGAAGCTGCCCGGGATCACCGTGGAGCGCAATTTCCTGCCGATGGAGTTCCTGCCGCGCGACGGCGCCACCCTGGTTCTGCTGGGCGTGAATCCAATGCGGGTGAATTGGGATGACGCCATTTTCCTGCGGCCGGTGGAACGGATCGCCAGCCGCGGCAATCGGGTGGTGGTGGCCCTATACCTCGATGTGGATAACCCCCTGCCCAAGCAGGAGGCATTCGATCGCCCGGAGGAGCCGAAGACCAAGGGTCTCAAAAAACCGGAGACTCCCCAGGAGCCGCCCATCAAGAGTCTGTGGAAGGTGAGCCTCAAAATCGAATCTGACGCGAAGAATCCGCATCCCCTCTATTTCGGACGGGCCGAAGGCTGGAGGGTCCGCGACAAGTTGGATGAGAAGATCCTGTCCATCGAACGCGACTTCGGCAAAGGCAGCGTGGTATTGATGGCGGAAAGCGCGGACTTTACCAATCAATCTGCGGTCGCCATGGACCGGTTGCAGCAGGTGTCCGCGACCCTCGGCCCGTACCGGCGGATCGTCTTCGACGAAGAGCATCTGGGGCTGGCGGAATCGGGAAGCGTGGTCGGCATGGCGCGGCAGTTCCGCCTGATGGGCCTGGCCCTCGGGCTGGCGCTCTGCGCGGCGCTGTTCATCTGGAGGAACGCATCGGGCTTTCCACCGCCCGCCGTCGTCCCGCTCCGTCGAGCGCTTCTCGGGCCGCACCTCGCAGGCCGGCCTGTTGACGCTCTTGAAGCGGCACATTCCACCCGCGGAACTGGCCGCGGTCTGCTGGCGGGAGTGGCTGAGCGCCAACCGGCGCGAGGCAACGCCCGAGCGCCGCGAAGCAGGCCGAAGCCATCGTGGCTGGCGCGGCCGGGCGGCCGGTGGAGGCCACGCGCGAAATCCAAGCCTTGCTGCACGCGAAAGGAGAACTTTGAACTTCGAACAGTTTCAATCCGTGATGGAGACCGCGGTTGCCGGTATCCGCAAGGTCATCATCGGGCAGGAAGAGGCCATCCGCTATTCGCTGGTGGCGGTGCTGTGCAATCAGCACGCGCTCATCGAAGGGGTTCCCGGATTGGGGAAGACGCTGCTGGCGCGCACCCTGGCCGCGGTGCTGGGTTCGGAATTCAAGCGCATCCAGTTCACCCCCGACCTGATGCCGGCGGATATCACCGGGACCAACGTGTTCAACCTGCAGCGCAACGAGTTCTCGCTGGTCAAGGGCCCGCTGTTCACCACGTTTCTGCTGGCCGACGAGATCAACCGCGCGCCCGCCAAGACGCAGTCGGCGCTGCTCGAAGCCATGCAGGAGCGCACCGTCACCATCGACCGCGAAAGCTACCGGCTGTCGCCGAACTTCACCGTTTTCGCCACCCAGAACCCCATCGAGAGCGAGGGCACGTACCCGCTGCCGGAAGCGCAGAAGGACCGCTTCATGCTCAAGATCAACATGAGCTGGCCGAACAACGAAGACGAGCTCTCGCTGGGCCGCCGCTCGCTGGGCGGGGAGGCTCCGGAGGCCGTGCTGCTGCGCGGCGACGTGACGCCGTGCCTGGCCGAAGCCGACCTGGCCGCCCTGCGGCGAAGTGTTGGAGACCGTGCAGGTGAGCGACCAACTGGTGGACTACGCGGTGCAGGTGGTGCGCCGCACGCGCACCGACGATGCCATCCTGGTGGGCGCCGGCCCGCGCGCCTCGCAGGCCCTGTTGCGCGCGGGGCGGGCCTGGGCGGCGCTTGCGGCGCGCGACTTCGTGAGCCCCGACGACATCCGCGCGGTGGCGCTGCCGGTGCTGGAACACCGCCTGCTGCTGCGTCCCGAATCGGAACTGGAAGGCGTGCGGGCGACCGAGGTGCTGGACCGCATTCTGCACGAAGTGCCGGTGCCGCGATGACAGCTCCTCAAGGCAAGCTAAAGCATGCCCCACCACTGCAAGTGTCCTTCTTCGGTGGGGCATGCTTTAGCTTGCCCATAGGGATGAGAAGTGCGCCATGCTAGTTCCTTCTCCACGTCTGCTGCTGGTTTCCGTCGTGGTAGCGCTGCCGCTGGCCTCGCTGGGCGGGATGTTTCCCAATATGACGGTGGCCTGCGCGGCGGGATTGGTATTGTGCGCCGCGGTTGTCGCCTTCGACGCCGTGGCGGCGTTGCGGCGAATTGCCGGGGTGGCGCTGAGCACCCCGCGATTCATTCGCCTCACCAAAGACGTGGCGGCCGGCTTTCCGGTCACCGTCGAGAAGCGGGGAGAAGCGCCGGCTGCCCTCCGCCTGGGCATCAACCTGCCGGCGGGCATGGAGACCGAAACGCCCGTGCTGGACGTGTTCGCTCCGCACGGAGCGTCGGTCGCTGGAGTGGCCGTGTACCGGACGCGCGCGCGGCGACCATGCGCTGCGGGAACTGTACGTGGAAGCGGGTTCGCCGCTGGGGCTGTGGCTGGCCCGCCAGCCGCGGCCGCTGGACTTTTCCTTCCGTGTCTATCCCAACCTGCGCGACCGCGCCACGGCGGCGCTGTTCCTGACGCACCGCCAGCCTCGGCATGCGCGTGCGGCGCCAGGTGGGCAAGGGCCGCGAATTCGAGAACCTGCGCCATTACCTGCCCGGCGACAGTTTCGAAGACATCCACTGGAAGGCCACCGCCAAGCGCGAGTTTCCCGGCGGTGAAGCTGTACCGCGTGGAGCACGCCCAGGAAGTCTACGCGATGCTCGACTCGTCGCGGCTTTCGGCGCGCGAGGGGATTCTGGAATCCTTCGTGGACGCGGCCCTGCACCTGGCGCTGGTGGCGGAAAAGCAGGGCGACCGCTTCGGCCTGGTCACCTTCAGCGACCGCACCCACAAATTCGTTCGCGCGCGCAACGGCATGGACCATTTCCGGCTGTGCCGCGAAACCATCTACAACCTGCACGCCCAGCGCGTGAGCCCCGATTTCCGCGACGTCTTCACCAGCCTGCAACTCAACCTGCGGCGCCGCTCGCTGCTGGTCTTCTTCACCTCGCTCGACGACGCGCTGCTGGCGGACAGCTTCGAGCGCGATATTCCCCTGCTGGCGCGGCGCCACCTGGTGCTGGTCAACGTGAGGCGCACCGCGGCGCTGCATCCGCTCTACACCGGCGAGCGGTCCAGCCGACCTGGACGGGCTGTATTCCGGCCTGGCCGGCCAGATGCTATGGAACCGCATGCGCGCGCTCGCAAATCGCGCTGCAGAACCGCGGCGTGAAGCTGACGGTCACCGATCCGCGAGCGCATCAAGATGCAGGTCACCGCGGGTTACCTGGACGTCAAGCGGAGGCAGATTCTATGATCATCGATCTTCCGCGCTTCGTGGCGGCGGAACGGGCCTACTGGGACGAGTTGCACGCCGTGCTGGCGAAGCTGGAAGCCGAGCCGGAGCGGCGCCTGCCGCTCGGCCGAAATCGAGCGGCTGCACTACCTGTATGAACGGTGCTCCTCGGACCTTTCGCGGCTGGACACCTTCGCCACCGAGCCGCGACTGCGGGCGTTTCTGGAATCGCTGGTGTCGCGCGCGTACTCGGAGATCCACGAAACCCGCGCCCCCGTGAAGATCCGCTGGAAGAGCGCCGTGCTGGCGTTTCCGCGCGCCTTCCGGCGGCACCTGGGAGCGTTCCGGCTGGCCGTCGGCGTCACCTTGCTGGGGTGCGCGTTCGGCTGGTTCGCGCTGCACGTGGACCCGCGGAACAAGGCCATCCTGCTGCCGTTTCCCGGCCTGCAAGTCTCGCCCTCCGAGCGCGTCGCCGAGGAAGAGAGCGCCAAGGCAGGACCGCCTCAAGGGCGTCAAGGCTTCTTTCGCCGCGCAACTGATGACGCACAATACCCAGGTGACCGTCATGGCGCTGGCGCTGGGCGTGACGTTTGGCGCGGGCACGCTGATCCTGCTGTTCTACAACGGCGTGATCCTGGGCGCGGTGGCGACGGATTACATCGTGGGCGGGCAGGGCGTCTTTCTGGCGGGCTGGCTGCTGCCGCACGGGTCCATCGAGATCCCGGCCATCCTGCTGGGCGGGCAGGCGGGCTTCATTCTGGCCGGCGCGCTGATCGGATGGGGCGACCGCACGCCGCGGGTAGTCAGGCTGCGGGCCGTGGCGGCGGACCTGGTGGCCATCGTGTCGGGCGCGGCGGTGCTGCTGATCTGGGCCGGCATTGTCGAAGCCTTCGTATCGCAGTATCACCAGCCGGTGATTCCCTACGGCCTGAAGATCGCCTTCGGGTTGTGCGAGCTGGCGGCGCTCTCCTTTTTCCTGGGCTGGGTGGGCCGCGAATGAGCAACCGGCGCGCCACTTCGCTGACCATCGAAACGCCCGAGGGCGTCGAGTTCTCTTTCGATCTCGCTTCGCCGGTGACGCGCGCGCTGGCCTGGATGGTGGACGTGGCGGCGATCCTGGTGCTCACGAAAGGGGCGGGCAAAGCCTGCGAATGGCTGGGACACCTGAACCAGGATTGGGCCACGGCGACTCGCGGTGATTCTGTATTTCGCAGTCTCGGTGGGATACGGGATCGTGCTGGAGTGGCGCTGGCACGGGCAGACTCTCGGCAAGCGTGTGATGGGACTGCGCGTGGTGGATGCCCAAGGCCTGCGCCTGCAGCTTTCGCAGGTGATCCTGCGCAACCTGCTGCGGCTGGTGGATATGCTTCCTCTGGTCTATCTGGTGGGCGGGGTCGCCTGCTTTTGCAGCCGGAATTGCCAGCGGCTGGGCGACCTGGCGGCCGGCACCATCGTGGCCCGCGAGCGCAGTCCGCGCGCGCCCGACCTGGAACAGGTGGCGCCCGCCAAGTACAATTCGCTGCTGGCCTGGCCCCACCTGGCCGCGAGGCTGCGCAGCCTGGTAAGTCCGGAGTCGGTGAGCATCGCGATCGAAGCTGTGTCGCGCAGGGACGGCTACGAGCCGCTGGCACGCATCGAATTGTTCCAGGAGCTGGCCGCGTATTTCCAGTCGCTGGTCGAATTCCCCGAGGCGGCTCGCGAGGGTCTCACCGACGAGCAATACGTGCGCAGCGTGCTGCGCGTGATCTATGGCGGCGGGCGGGGATGATCGGTTCTGCGCCCGCCGAGTCGGTCGCTACGCGGTGTGCGTGTATGCCCTACCCCTCACCAGCCGGCGGCGCATCAGGAACATGACGCCGACGAGGGCGAAGAGCTCGACCCCTAAAGTAGCCGGCAGCGACGCCTCGGGTGTGCTGACGACCAGGTATTCCTGCGATGCGCCCAGCGGGCTCGGCGTGTAAATCGACACGTCGAGGCCCGACGCCCCTCCGCTTGCGGCTTGAGTTAGAGCTGCGGTCCTAAAGCTGTTGACCGCGCTCTGCTGGGAACCCGTCAAGGAATTGCCGCCGTATCCATTGATGGCGGCTGGGTCGAAGATGGTCCAGATTGCATAAGAGTATTCGCCGGCCAGCGTCGCATTGAACATATTGGCCATCACATCTTCGGCCAGTAAGGCCGCGGCATCATACTCTTCTTGTATCGTGTAAGGCGACCAATCCGGCGTCGTGAACTTTTGAGGTCCGCTCGACGTTACCTCGGAAAGCGAGTACTGATTCGCCTCCCAGGTGTCGTTGATCCAGACATCAGTCGTAAAGTCGTCGCATATTACGTAGGTCGATACTCCATCGATCGTAGCTACGTACGGACTCGTGTAGACTCCGCCCATGACGTAGCCGTTGCCGACGCCTGTGAGCGTCATACTGACTTGGGCGACAGCGCCGCCGGTAAAGCAAAGCGCTCCCGCGATCCCCAATAAAGCTGCCCTCCGAGTCAACTTCATAGTCATCCCCTCCCTCTCGAAGCCGCGCTGCCCCGAAACCCCTCGAAGCCATGCGGCCTTCTCACGCAGCAGCCGTAACCGCTTTGTAAGGCTTCATCAAGATTACAGCCCGTTGCAGATCCCGTCAATGGCACCAAAGGGCAATGCAAACATACAGTAACGAGGGAATGGCCTCGCACATTGTCCCTAAAGCACTTCGCCAGCCGAAAAGTCCTGGTACTGGTAGCAATGTGTGAAACTGCATCCCCTGGTAACATTGTGTCAAGGGGCAACCGGCGCAAACACCGGTTCGCCATGCATTGGGTGAGGGGCATGCAACTAACCTGCGGTACGGCGCAACGTCGAACGTTTCTTGTGGCCTTCCTGGCAATCGCTTTGGCAGGCTGTTCTTCGGATCCCGATCGGCGGAAACTCAAATACCTCGGCAGCGGTGAGGCGTACTTCAACGCCGGCAGATACCGCGAGGCAGTCATTCAATTTCGCAACGCGGTGAGCCTCGATCCGCGGTTCGCAACGGCGCATTCGCGGCTCGCTGAGGGCTATCTGAGGCTGGGCAATTCCGAAGCCGCCTACCGGGAGTTTATGGAGGCCGCGACCCTGGATCCCAAGGATACGGGCGCACAACTGCACCTTGCCGACCTGTCGATCTCGCGCCGGCAGTTCGACCAGGCTCAATCGGCCGCGCAAGCCGTCCTGAAAACCGATCCAGCGAATGACCACGCCCACGCGATACTCGGCGAGAAGTTCGTTCTGACCCGCGACGGCGCGAACGCGGCGCGCGAGTTTCAGCAGGCCGTCGACCTCGCTCCCCACCGGGTCCAGCACTACGCGGCCCTGGCCGCCGTCTATCTGGCCTCGGGACAGGCAGAGCAAGCGGAAACTGTCAGCCGGAAGGCAGTCGAGGCCAACCCGAAATCAGTCGACGCGCTCGTCAGCTTGGGGCAATTCTACTTCACGCAGGGCAGGCTGGCTGAAGCCGAGACTGCGATGCGTCAAGCGTCCGAACTCGACCCCGGCGCGCTCCTGCCACGCGTTCTCTGGGCCCGGATACTGGTCCGGGCGGGGGACCTGCCCGACGCAGAAAAACTCTACCAGGGGATCAAGACCATTGCCCCGAATGACCCGGAGGCTTACCAAGCCCTCGGGCATTTCTACGTATCTACCGGCCAGAAAGAGAAGGCGACCGACGAATTCCGATCGTTGATGACCTCCAAGCCGAAAGACGCTTCAGTCAAGATGAGCCTGGTGGAAGTGCTGCTCGATTCGAATCGCATCCAGGAAGCAGCCGTCTTGGAGCAACAGGTCAACGGCACTAACCCAGATAGTCCACGGGCGCTTCTCTCAAAGGGCCGGATTCTGATCGCGGAGGGCAGGCAGCAGGAAGCGCTCTCGGCTCTCGAGAAGGCGGTTCAGGCCGATCCGCAGTCCGCCAGCGGACACTATTTCCTGGGCGTCGCCCAAAGGGCACTTCGGATGTCTGACCTGGCCAAGTCCTCTTTCACTCGGGCCCTCGCACTTTCCCCGGGAATGGTCGAGGCTCAAGCTGCGCTGGCGTCGCTCACGGCCGCGGCGGGAGACAACGACGAAGCCCTGCGCTTGGCCGCTAGCGCCCTGAAGGTGCGCCCGGGGCTGCCGCTGGCGCAGGTTGCCAACGCTCAGGCTCTGATGGCGACGGGCGACCTCCCGCAGGCCGAAGCCGAGCTTGAAGACCTGCTCAAACAGAATCCAACCTCGCTTCCGGCTCTGGCGCAATTGCTCAAGGTGTGCCTGGCTCAGGGCAAGACCGCCCAAGCCGTCGAGCGAATTGCGGGCTTGGTTCAGCAGAACCCGCGCAATGCCGGGTTACAATTCCTGCTGTCGTTAGGCTACTTCGACTTGAAGGACCTGGATAAGTCCGAATCCAGCCTGCAGCGGGCGATCGCGCTGGATCCGAAAACGCCCCAAGCATACAGTCTGCTCGGAAACATTCACCTCGCCAGGGGTGCGGTTGACAGCGCCAAGCAGGACTTCCGAAGGGCGATTGATGCCAATCCCCACAACCTCTCAAACTATCTCGCCCTGGAGGCTCAGTATGAGCGGGAAGGCAACTGGGAGGAGGCGAAGAATCTTTGTGAGAAGGCGCATCAGATCGATCCCGAATCTGCCATCGCCGCCGGTTCGCTGGCTGTTCTGTATCTCGATCACGGCGGCGATGTCAACGTAGCGTTATCCCTGGCCCAAAAGGTGAAGCAGAAGATTCCCCGCTCCCCACTAGCCGCCGATACGCTTGGCTGGGCCTATTACAAGCTGGGATCTTTCGACTCAGCCGTGGAGGAGTTACAGCAGTCCGTGAAAGGGGCTCCGAAGAACGCCATGTTCGCATTTCACTTGGGACTGGCCTACCTGGCCGACCGCCAACCGGACGCAGCCCGAAAAACGCTGCAAGAAGCCATCCAGGCCGACCCGCGATCACCTTTCGCCGCCAGCATCAAGGAGACGTTGGGGAGAATCACGGCCGGCACGAGATAGCCGGCAATTGGTGAGCCTGGCCGGCGGTTGACTCACAGGCGGACGATTTTGGGGGATCGAAATCGCTTCAAAGCGTTTCGCGTGTCGACGATCAATCTGGACCGATCGACGATCGCCGCATAATCGAATTCGGAGTGGTCGGTGACAATCACCACGCAATCGGCGCGCGAGCAAGCCGCCAAAGGCTCTTCGGCAAAGTACTCCGCTCCGGCATCCAACTGCAAACGGCGGACTCGCGGGTCGCTGTAGGTCACCCGTGCGCCGCGACGCGATAAAACGTGGATGATATCCAACGCGGGCGATTCCCGTACGTCGTCAATGTCGCGCTTGTACGCGACGCCCAGAACATGCACGTGCGAATTCCGTAACGACTTGGATTGCTCGTTAAGTGCGCCCTGTATCTTATCCAGCACGAAGTGCGGCATCTGGCCGTTGATGTAACCCGCCAGTTCGATGAAGCGCGCCTCGATTCCGGCCTGCCTCGATTTCCACGAAAGATAGAATGGGTCGATCGGAATGCAATGGCCTCCCAGCCCCGGGCCCGGATAGAACGGCATGAACCCGAACGGTTTGGTAGCCGCCGCATCGATCACTTCCCAGACGTTGATGCCCATGCGGTCGCACATCATGGCGATCTCGTTCGCCAGCCCAATATTGATCATCCGGAAAGTGTTCTCCAGCAGTTTGACCATCTCGGCCACTTGACTGGAACTCACGGGCACGACGGTCTGTAGCGCCTGCGCATAGAACAGAGCGCCCATTTGAGTACACTCCGGCGTGATCCCTCCGACCACTTTCGGGATGTTCGCCGTCTGGTAAGTCGGGTTCCCCGGATCCACCCGTTCGGGAGAGAAGCACAGGAAGATATCCCGCCCCACCTGCAGATCGGGCGTTTCGAGCAAGCGGCCGTAACACCTCTTCGGTAGTGCCCGGATACGTGGTCGATTCGAGCACGATGAGCATCCCCGGATGCATGTACTTGGCGAGTTCCTGACACGCGGCTACGATGTAACTCATATCCGGGTCTTTGGTCTTCCGCAGCGGGGTAGGCACACAGATACTTACCGCATCCAGCCCGGCAATCGCGGAGAAGTCGGTCGTGGCCCGAAGCTTCTTCCTCTTTACCAAGTCACGCACTGTGCTTGCCGGAACATCCTGAATGTGAGAACGACCGGAGTTGATGGTGGCGACTTTGGGCGCTTGAACGTCAATGCCCGTAACGGCGAAGCCGGCGCCCGCGAATTCGACGGCTAAGGGACATCCGACATAGCCAAGGCCGATGACTCCGACGCGAGCCGACCGCGTTCGGATTTTGTCGGCCAACATTTCCGCCACGCTGAGCGGTTGTAAGGCAGTAGCTGACATAGGTTCGTGTGGACTCCGCAAGGTCTGGCTTAGGCGGCCGGCACTCTCGGACACACTCAGCCAAGCCTCTTCCATTAGGCATATTGGGGGCCAAACTGCGCTTTGGCGGGCGGCCGTTGTCTCCTAACGCCTTGCGGGCGATGCCATCCCCAGAAAGTCCAACTCTTTGGGCTTTTTCTCCCCTTCGGTTCGTCTTTCCTCAATCGGAATTCTCAAAGGTGAGAACGATCACAGTCGGCGACGCCGCAAGCAGAGTGCAGCCGCCATCCGGATCGCGTTACACTTCAAGAGAGGGGACGTGGTTGCAGAATTGCTCGCTGCCACGTTTGTAGATATGTACACCGCGTTCTTCGGATTACAGAAACTGCCATTCAACCTGACCCCCGACCCGGAATTTCTCTATCTGTCCCCTAAACACCGGGAGGCGCTCGCCGGATTACGGTATTCGGTCCTTGACCGAAAGGGCTTCGTAGTTCTGACCGGCGATGCGGGCACGGGGAAAACAACCCTCCTTAGCGCCGTTATGAGTCAGTTGCCCACGGGCAAGGTGCTCTCCAGCATTCTGCTGAATCCAACCCTGACGCCATCGGAGTTCCTTGAGCTTCTCATGCTGGACTTCGGTATCGCCGACATCCCTGCCAGTAAAGCGCAGCGTCTCTGGGCGCTGCAGGGGTTCCTGTTGGAGGCCTACCGCAATGGCCGAATCGCGATTCTGGTGGTCGACGAAGCACACAAATTGAGTGCGGAAGTTCTGGAAGAGATCCGCTTGCTGGGGAACTACGAGTGTGGCGCGGACAAATTTGTGCAGATCGTGCTCTTAGGCCAGTGTGAGTTGGACGACCTCCTGAACCGGCACGAGTTGCGCCAATTCAAACAGAGGATTGCGCTGCGGCTCTATATCGATCCGCTCACCGCCACGGAGGCCGAGGAATACATACGCTTCCGTTGGGCAAAGGCGGGTGGAACCGGCGAGCCGCCATTCGCTCCGGATGCGATTGAGGGCTTGGTGCGTTGGTCGGGAGGAATTCCGCGGCTGATTAACTCCATTTGCGATTCAGCGCTGCTGATGGCTTACGGGGATGCGTCTTCCACGGTCAGTCTCCGCTCGATCCACGATGCGGCCATGAATCTGGCCCTAATTCCCTCCCTCGCCGCTCCGGTCGTCCCCGTGCAACCAGCGGTAACTCCGCTTCCCGCCGAAGAAGTCTTGATTCCGAAATTGGGACCGGTTGAGGTCCCGCCCCGCCGGAACACGGATTCCGGTTTTTCCGGCGCCGACGACGACATCCCTGCTTTCGCGCGATATGGTGGCGACCGTAAGAATTCTTCCATCTTGAAGCGATTGGCCGGAAAGTTCGGATTTCCACAGTGAGGCGAGCCGAGTGTTGCCGGTTGCTCTGGCACAATGGCAGAACGCTCCTGGGGCGCCGCTCCTCCACGTCCCACCCCGTGCTATCCTGAGCCCGAATGTTTCGTCACCAGCGGAGCGCCCGTCTTTTGTACGGGTTGTCGGACGTAATCCTGGCCGCGCTCGCCTTTGAGATCGCCTACCACGCACGCGCCATCCAGCACTGGCATTTCCTGTTTTACCTCACGGCGGAACAGAAGATCCTGGTATTGGGTTTCTCGCTTTTTGCCTGGGTAACGATCGGGCTTTGGCTCGGGGTCTATGACAAGCTCGATTCCGCCCACCGCGGGCGCCATCCTCCGCGATTCGGTGCGGCAATGCGCCTATGGTGGACTCTGCCTGCTGGTCTTCGAGTACGCGCTGCGCATGGACCTTAGCCGTTTCTTCCTGACTCTTTACTCCTTCGTGGCGTGGGTGCTGCTGTTGGTTTTCCGGCTCACTGCCGGCCGCGTAGTGGGAGCGATTCGCCGCGGCTTTGCCGCCCCACACGATGTCATGGTGGTTGGCACTGGCGAGCGGGCCGTCCGGCTGGCGAGCGTGGTGGAAGAGTCGGCGAAGTACGGAGTTCGCCTGCGCGGGTTCTTCAGTGAGTCGGGCGGCGGCCCGCTGGAGATCGCCCTTGGCGCCGTCCACAAGGTGTTTCCCATTGCCGAGCTGCCATCCTTCCTGCGCCAGCACGTGGTCGACGAGATCATCTTCGCCGTCGGCAGCGAGAAACTGGCGGAGCTCGAGGAAGTCTTCCTCCTCTGCGATCAAGAAGGCGTCCGTACCCGGGTAGCGGTGGATTTCTTTCCGCACGTCAACAGCACAGTTTCACTGGACCGCCTGGAATCCACGCCGCTGCTGACATTCACTGCCGCTCCCGACGACGAGATCCGCCTGCTCGTGAAACGTGCGACCGATATTGTGATCGCGGGCGCCGGCCTGCTGGTCCTGGCGCCCTTCATGGCCGCGATTGCGGCCCTGATCCGGCTTACATCGCCCGGCCCGGCGATCTTTACGCAAGTGCGTTGCGGGCTGAACGGCCGCCAGTTCCGGTTCTATAAGTTCCGCTCGATGTGCGAAAACGCCGAGCAGCTCAAGGCCTCGCTGGCCCACCTCAGCACGCGCCAGACGGCGTTCAAGATCCCGGACGATCCCCGCCTCACCTTCGTCGGCCGCTATTTGCGCAAGTTCTCCGTCGACGAATGGCCCCAGTTGTGGAACGTGTTCCGCGGCGACATGTCGCTGGTGGGCCCGCGGCCGGCCATCCCGAGCGAAGTGGAGCACTATCAGCGGTGGCAGCGGCGGCGCCTGCGCATGCGGCCCGGGCTCACCTGCCTGTGGGCCGTTTCGGGCCGGGACAACGTCGATTTCGATCGTTGGATGAAGCTGGACATGCAGTACATCGACACTTGGTCGTTGGCGCTCGATTGGAAGATCCTGCTGCAGACCATCCCCCGCGTGCTGACTGGCCACGGCGCCAACTGAGTCCCGCCCCACCATTCGCGCTTGTCCGCCCACGGCGGACGTGCCCTGTCCGCAAGCACCTGTCGGGGACACTCGATCCAGCCACGCCGAGGTTAACAAGGCAGTGTGAACCAAAGGTGGGATGGACCGAACCAGAGTATGACCCGTACGATTAACTTCGTATGCGAAGCTCGACGGCATCGGAGACGCTCGCCGGGGCTCTGTCCCGTGAGGACGAGCGCTTGGACAGCGCGCCGGAACCAGTGGCCGGCCAGGCCGTCAACGAAGAAGCCTACCCGCCTCGCCGCCACCGCGCCGCCCTGGGTATCCTTATCGGAATCGTTCTGGGCGCGGGCGCCTGGGTTGCGATATGGCTCGTCGTGTCGGCCCTTTGGCATCGCGGCTAGCCTGCGTCAGTTTCCAACCGGGCGAGCGGCCGCGCGGGATTTCCTCCGACGACAATCCCCGGGGCAACGGGCTTCACCACCACCGATCCCGCCGCGACCGTGCTTCTGTCGCCGACGTTCGCCAGCACCACCGCGGCAGCACCTATCCAGCAATGCTCCCCGATAACCACTTCCGCAAACTCACGGCCTTCGTCGGTCAGCCGTCCCTGCGAATCCCTTTTGTGCTGCTGGCGTCCGCTCAGAATTTGCACGGCAGGACCAAGCCGAGTGCCCTCCCCAATGACCGCGTACCCGATCACGCAATATGGCCCGATACCGGCCCAGCGTCCAACAGTTGCCTGCGGATGGGCAAAGAATGCGCCGAAGCTGATCTCGCAGTCGAGCGAGCAACTCCTCAGCGTCATCTTATAGTACGCAACGCGGACGTAATCGCCGACCAGGCCGGGGACCAGCGCGCAGAGATGAGCAAAGAAACTGAAGACGCCAGGTTGACGCCCGAAACCCGAGGCTATCGCGCATGGAAACATGAGTGCGAGGAAAACCCCGGCGGCCAGTCTCTTCAATAACTGCTTCTTAGACGAAATCTCCACCTTGGACGGACCTTCCATTGGGGGCTCTTGGGGCCTGTTTCAATTCACGCCCGCCTTCCCTGTGATCCCGCGAATTGCTTCTGCGGCGCCGGAGCCAGCCGCGCGGACCGGCGCGGAGAGCGCGGGACCCAGGTCTTCAAACGCCCGTGCCTGGTTCTTCTCCAGCCAGTGATCCAAGACGAGCAGACGCCACAGTTGGAGCGGAATCCACCGCTGGCGAAGTGCATCGCGAAGCGGCGCTTCGAGCGAGCCCACGCATACCCAACCATCCCGCTCCAGCGCCGTGCCTTGCCGCAGGCGGTCCAGCATGCCACTCCAGCGCTCAGCCAGCCAACGCTCGAGCGGAACCGTAAATCCCTGCTTTTCCCGGAACGCTACATCGGGCCCTACGCGTCGCCGCACAATTTCCCTCAGCACGGCTTTCAGGTTTCCGCCATGGAACCGCACTTGGGCCGGGAGGGCCGCCGCAAACTCCCAGATTTTCTGGTCGAGGAATGGCGCGCGCGCTTCGAGCGCGTAATGCATGGTACCGCCATCTATTTTGACCATGAATTCACTCACGAAATGCTGGTTGCGGTGATACGAGAAGAAATCCCACAACAGCCGGCGCGCAGACGCGAGAGACGGCGCAATCTGCCGTTGGGCCAGCTCGCGTCCGGCCAGTGGTTCCCCTAGAATCCCACGCTCCCGATAGTACGGCAGCCCGTCGTGCGCTCGGATAAACGGACCAAGCCCGCCGGTTGAGTAGTTCAGAAAATGCTTCGCCCTGCCCAAGGGCCCATAGCCCGGGATGACAGCGCGTGCCAGGTTCCAGGCCGCCGCGGCCACCGGCGGGAGCCGACGGGCGAGTCTTTGGGCCATCCATGCATTCCAGAAAAACGAGTAGCCAAAGAAAACATCGTCTCCCCCGTCGCCCGTTAACAGGACGGTCGCCAGGCGCTTCACCGACCGCGACACCCACAACATAGCCAAGGCCGACGGGCAACTGAACGGCTCGCTGTATGCGTCCGTGAGCTCGTCCAGCGAAAAATCCGTGTCCGGCATGTCGACGATCTCGTGTGAGATCCCGAGCCGCCGGGCTGTGTCCGCCGCCGCCGCGCTCTCGTCGGAGTCGCTGCCGGGGGCGCGCACTGTAAATGCCTTGATGTTGGCATTGAGTTGGCGCAGTGCCCAGCACACCAGGGTGGAATCGATGCCACCACTCAACAGCGCGCCCAGTGGCACGTCCGAGACCAGCCGGAGCTTGACGGCCTCCAGTATCAACTGCTCGGTTTGTTCGACGGCCTCGTCGAAAACCACCGGGGCGGATCCGCCGGTTTCCGGCAATGACCAGTATTGCCTGCGCTCCAGGCGGCCGTCGCACCACTCCGCAATCGTACCTGGGGCGAGTTTCTCGATGCCTTCGAATATGGCGCGGGCCTCGGTCACATACCCGAATTCGAGGAACTCCAGAACCGCTTGCGGGTCGATACCGCCGCCGAAGCCCGCCGTCCGCAGGGCCGCGATCGTCGACGCGAAGGCGATTTCGCCGTCCCGCGCGCAAAACACCAGCGGCTTAACGCCCAGCCGGTCGCGCGCAAGCGCCAGCACGCGCCTTGGATTGTCCCAGACGGCGAAAGCGAACATGCCGCGAAGGCGGCCAACCAGAGCGTCAATTCCCCACTCCCGGTAGCCATGCAGGAGAACCTCGGTGTCGCAATCCGACCGGAACCGGTTGCCGCGGCTCTCGAGCTCGCGGCGCAATTCCACGAAATTGTAAATGCAGCCGTTGAAAACAACGCCGATTTGGCGGTCGTCGGAGAGCATCGGCTGGCTTCCCGCCTCGCTCAAATCCAGAATCGCCAGGCGGCGGTGGCCCAGGGTGGCACCGTCCCAATTCTCCAGGCCTTCCGAGTCGGGGCCGCGTCGCGCCAGTGCCCGAACCATCGCTCTGACAGCCGGTTCCGTTGGCTGGGCGCGCAACGCGGACGCATACCCCGCAATTCCACACATAGCCACATTATTTCAGAAAACGGGGCCCGGAGCTCTCCTCGCCGCTCGCAAGACCAACGGGCTCGCTGCCGGCTTGTGCCTACTCTACGCGAGCGTAAAGATGTCCTTGCGATGCCGCCGCTGAGTTTTCTGGCGTGATCTGCACTGCCGTCTCCACGTGGAATATCCACCGGTAACCCAGCGCCCAAAGATGGTCCGCGATGGCCCGCACGCGCCGCCGCTTGTCCTCCGCGTCTGCTCCGTGCATTTCGAGAAACAGGTCGGGCCGGCGCTGCAGGGTCTTTGCCCCGCCCTTCAGCACTTCGAGTTCAAATCCTTCCACGTCGATTTTGATCAGATCCGGCGGCTCCAGACCTTCTTCTCCGTCGAGCGTCCGCAGCTCGATGGTCTCGTGCTCGCTTCCGCTGGCCACGCCGCTATCCACGGTGGCCATTCCCGGCATCAGCGGATCGAAACTCATCTCCGCCCGCGCGGCTTTCGACGACAGTCCGTATGGCCGCACAATCACGTTGGAGAACTGGTTCAGATTCACGTTCTCCATCAAGCGCCGCCGGTTCCGGCTGTTCGGTTCCCAGGCAACCACCGCCCGCGCATTCCGCGCATAGAAGATGGTCAGAAGCCCCTGAAAGGCGCCGATGTCGTAAACGACCTTGCCGCGCAAGTCCAACGACTTCCAGAAGCGTGACTCGGGAGTATCGTGCTCCATCGGGAGCCATCCTAACCCTCCCGTTCGGCGAAGCCCCTGGTTCAGCCCGTTGCGGACTGTGTAGGTGACGTGATCGAATAGGTTCGCGCTCACCCAAGAGACGATTCGATGCTGGAGTGTGCCTGCCACGTCTCCTTTGCTAACACGCCGCTCGAAGCCGGCGCAAGTCTACCGCCGCTCGCCGAGAACCTCTGCGAAGAGGGTTTCGTAGCGTTCCGCCACTTGATCGGTCGAATAGTTGTCGAGGATGCGCTGCCGTGCGGCCTGGCCCATGCGGCCGCGCAACGCCGGATCGCGAAACAGCCGTAGCAGGGCACCGGCCATGGCGGAGTCGCCTCCCACTGGGGCCAACAGACCGTGAATCTCGTCCTCAATAAGCTGCACGTTTGCCGGGATCCGGCTGACCACCGAAGCCAAGCCCGCGGACATGGCCTCGGCGAGCGCGCAGGAGAATCCTTCGTTCGGCGACGTCAGCGTGAAGACGTCGCTGGCCCGCAACCATCGCGGAACTTCCGATACGTCCACCCCGCCGCTGAAGAGCACCTGCGATGATCCGAGGCACAGTTTCGTGGCAATGGCTTCCAGCTCGCTTCGCATTGGCCCATCGCCGACCAGAATCAGCATCGCCCGCGGTTCCTCGCGCGCCGCCAGCGCAAAGCCGCTCAGCAGCGATGGCAATCCCTTTTCGTGGGACAGGCGGCCGACATATACGGCCACCAAAGCCCCCGGAGGAATTCCAAACCCGGCGCGCAGCTTGGCAATTTCCTCCGGCTGACCCGGCCGGAACTGCTCCGTATCCACCGGATTCGGCATCCACAACATTTGGTCTCGAGGGAACCCGTACTCCATCGCCTCCTGCATCATGCCTTCGTTGAGAATCAGCAGTCGCGCGGCCCAACGCCGCAGCCAGCGCAACTCCACACGCCCGATGCGCGACTGTCTCACCCGTCCAATCACGCCGCTTCCGCCGACCTTCATCACGATTGGTTTCTGGAGAGCGCGCGCCACCGGCAGACCCGCCGCCAGGTGCAAGCCCTGCATCAGAAAATACACGATCTGGTAGTTACGCCGTTCCCGCCACAACGACCAGGCTACGCGGAGTGCAAATACCGTGTCCTTCCATCTGCCCCGTGCGTTGCGAGTGAGAATCCGCACCGGCACGCCCGCCGGATCCACCCATTCCCGCACCGGCGGCATGGGCGACCCACCCGAAGTCAGCACCAGCACACGATGTCCACGGTGGATCATCTCCGCCGACACCCTCTGCGCCTCGGTCTCAGATCCGCCCAGCACCGGCGGATAGGTGCACGAGATCAGCAACACCGAAACCGGCTTCATATCTATCTGTTTCGTCATTCAGCGCGGACCGCCGCTCGATGGATCCCAGATCGCACTAGCGAGCAGTCTTGCATGCGAGCAGTCTTGAAAATCGCGGAGAATGCCGTTCTGTTGGCTGTGATCGAGACCCTGGCTCACTTGCATTCGCAGACATCCTTCTCCGGCGAGAGAAGTCTACTCCCGCCCTCGTGCCACCGCAGCACAACCCGCCGGATCTGCAACCCACCCGGAAGCTCGACCGGGACAGAAACAACGGAAACGTTGATAACGCCAGGATATAACAGATCATTCACCGCGTTCGAGCGGGCAACGCCCGCAACTGACGCTACCGGTGCTGACCTTGCTGGCCCGCCGAGGCGCCACCGTGTTCGATGAAGCCGTCGTGCGCCGGCTTGCCATCGTCGAGCAGCAGGTACTCGGCCGGCGCTTCGAGACGGGATGCCTTCACGGTGCGGAGCGCATCGTTACCGGCGGCCGTGAGCACCATGTGCGAGGCATCGAGGGGGTTGCTCGCGGCGTACACCAGCGCTTCCCGTTCCGAGGCGTGAACATCGCCATTAATCTTGAAACTCGCGCCGTGGTAAAGGAGGCCGAGCCTTTCGGCCCAGGATGCAAGGGCCGAGTTCGCCTCGGGGCGGCCGATGAAGACCACGTCGCGATGGCGCAGCAGATCGTCCGACACTTCAAAATCTTTGCAAATCGGCACCTGGCTTTCGTACTGGTCGAGGAAGCGGGTCTGCATCTGCTCGGCCGCGTAGCGGTTCACGCCGGCTTCGCGCACGGTGCCGTATACGATGACGGCGGAAGCAAGCCGGCCCGAGATGTCGCTGGCGAGATAGGCGGGACCTTCGGCGGGCTCGGTAAACTCGAACGGCACGCCAGCCTTGTCCAGGAACGATTGCGCGGTCACGGTCTTGGTGGCGTTGGCCGCGAAATACTCGGTCATCAGCTTCAGGAAGCCATCGTCGCCCATTTTGCGCCGCAGGGAATCCAGGAACAAAACGCCCTTGGCCTGCTCGAGGTGGAACCGGGTCATGGCGTTCTGGGGGCCAAGTTTCAGCCTGCGGTACGTGGCACGATGCACATTCAAACGCTTCTCCACGTCCTCCGATTCCAGAACCCAGTAGTAACTGGCTGCGCCTCCCACAAACCATGCGTCGGCGTCGGAAGCCGGCAGAACCCAGCCCTTCCACAGCCGGTCCTTCAGGGACACCGCCTTGGCGGGCGGTTTTGCATCGGGTTCCGTTTTTCCCGCGAGCCGGGCCTTTTCGTTTTCCTGAGTGGCGGTGCGCAGACCCTCCGGCCCTTCGGCGCGGAACAGCGCGTAGCCCGAAGGGTACAGGCCATCGTTCTTGGCATAGCCGGATCGCGGAGGCGTCCATTCGCGCTGGTTGGGCCTGCCGATTTCCGCCCACACCATCATGCGGTTCGCCATATCCGAGGTCGCCACCTTGGCATCCATCGTGCTCGAGGCGATCAGAGGCGCGGAGCGAAAGGCGAGAAATGCGAACTGCTCGTCGATCTGGCCCTTGTGCTGCCTGGTAGAGATTCAGCCAGGCGAGATCGCGAACGTAAGGGACATAAGGAATGTAGTCCGGCCCGCCTTTCGGATCGGGGTAGTTTTCGAGACGAATGTCGAGGTCCTTGGGGTTGTTGTCGCCCCAGTAGAAACCAGGTGTTCCGCCGAACCACTCGTCCTTCGAGCTGCGCCACAGTCTGGTTTTGTTGGTGCCCAGTTCGTACATGGCGATCTCGTCGTTCTTGGCGTCGCCGATCAGCCATTCGTTGGTATAGAGGCCGTTGTTGCGCGGCGCCCAAATACTTCACGACTTCATCGATGTTGCCGCCGTACTGAATGGCCCTGCGGGCGCGGAAAGCGATGGGAGCCCCCTGCGCATTGAACGGCGTCTGGTTGATGGTGGTTTCGGTGAGAACCACGCCTGCGTCGTTCTGATACCAGTCGGTTCCGCTTTCGATGCCGCCGGGATAGCTCTGGATGAGCATGCGGTGGCCGGCGGCGGGCTTGATATCGAGCATCACGTTGGTCTGCTCGGCGAGCGTGAGCGACCACCACGTGACGTGGCCGATCACCATCTTGCCATCGCGCGTGGCGGGGCCGGTGGCGGCGAAGGCGCTGCAATGATTCACCACGGAATCGGGTTTGCCGCCGGCGTACGCCGGTTTGTCGAAGCTAAGCCCTTCCAGGCCGGTAGCGGTGGTGGCAACGGCGGACGCGAGTGTACTCAATTCCACCGTGACGTTGGCCACCACAATGTCCATGAGGTCGATGCGGCGGTTGAGCCACTTGGCTCCGGCGTCGGACGCGCCCTCGGCGATGCCGCGCATCTCCTCCAGAATCTCGCGATCGAAGCCGCGCAGAAAAAGCGCGTTGGCGGTGGTGCGATACTGGTCCCACTGTTGACTGGAGCCGAGTTCGGCGGCGCAACGGTCCAGGTATTCGGGAATTTCACGCGCCATCAGGTGGCCGTGCTGGTAGCCGCGTTCGTACGGAGCGCCTTCGATGTGAAGGTAGATCCAACCCGCGGACGGGTAGCGGTAGGCGGGGCCGAATGTCTGCACGGCCTCGCGCACCGGCCACTCGTCGGCGGACGATGCTTCGTCGAGGCTCACGCCCTCAAACCACGCTTTGCCGCGCACGGACCCCCCGCTGCCGGCGGTGAGCAGGATCGCGTCCTGCGCGCGGCTGGCGACGAATTCTAGGGAGAGCCGGGTCCAAGATTGCGTGCCGCCCACGGAGGCCGAATGGACGTCCCACGGCATGGAAGCCATCGTGAGCGCGGCGCCCACCGCGATCGGGGAACGATCCAGGTCCTTGACCGCAAGGTCTTCCGTGCGTACCCAACCGCTGAGCTCATAGCGCTTGCCGATGGTCAATGCGATGGGCGCGAAACGAACCACCGGTCCGGCGCCCGAGTCCGCCGCCTCCAGGCGCAACGATTTGCTCTTGCCGTGCAACACTTTCGAGTCGGGCGTTGCGGTGCCGTTGAGCACAGACCACCCCTGGTTGGGTTTGTCGAACCGGCTTTGGAACAGGGGCGTTGCTGCGTGAGCAACCAGCGTCGCAGCGAGACAGCATAGCAGACGGAACATTCAGCACTCCCTGGGAACAGAATACACCCTGCGGGATGAGGATCTTTCGCGCAAGCGCCCCGGCGCAAGAGGTCTGTTAGTCTGGAATCGCCTGCGTTCCTGGAGGTCCGTAACACGTGACGACAACTACCAGCAGAGAGCGCGTACTTTGCGCCTTGGAGCATCGGCAGCCGGACCGGGTTCCGATGGACTTCGGCGGCACGCCGGTGTCTGGTATCCACGCCAGTTGCGTGCTGGCGCTGCGAGATTATTTCGGGCTGGAAAAGAAACCTGTGAAGGTCATCGACCCAGGACAATTGCTAGGCGAGATCGACGAAGACCTGAAACTCGCGCTGGGCGTCGACACCGAGGGCGTATACAGGCGAATGACGCGTTTCGGATTCCCGGCGGAAGACTGGAAGCCGTTTCGCTTGTACGACGGTTCGGAAGTGTTGGTGCCTGGCGGGTTCAATGTCACTATCGACGAGCGAGGCGACACCCTGATGCACCCGCTCGGCGACCGCTCCAACCCCCCGAGTGCCAGAATGCCCAACGGTGGGTATTTCTTTGACGCCATCATCCGGCAGCAGCCGTTCGAAGAAGACCAGCTCAACCCGGCAGACAACCTGGAGGAATACGGCCCGATCTCCGAAAAGGAACTGGCGCACCTGGAGCGCGAGGCACGCCGCGCGGCCGCGACGGGGCGTCTGGTGGTGGCGAACTTCGGCGGCACCGCGTTCGGCGACATCGCACTGATTCCGGGAGTCGGCCTTCCCCACCCAAAGGGGATCCGCGACATCACGGAATGGTACGTCTCCACGCGCGCGCGGAGAGACTACGTGCACGCCGTGTTCGCCGGACAATGCCAGATTGCGCTCGAGAATCTGGCGCGGATTGCGGCGCGCTTGGGCGACCTGGTCGACGTCGTGAATATCTGCGGGACGGATTTCGGCACCCAGACTTCGTCGTTCTGCTCGGTGGCGACGTTCCGCGAGTTGTGGATGCCGTACTACCGCGAGGTCAACAACTGGGTTCACCAGAACACGCGGTGGAAGACCTTCAAACATTCCTGCGGCGCGGTGGAAAAGTTCCTGCCGTCATTTATCGAGGCCGGCTTCGACGTCCTGAACCCCGTGCAGTGCTCGGCCACCGGCATGGAAGCGGAGCCGCTGAAGCAGAAGTACGGCCGGGATCTGGTTTTCTGGGGAGGCGGCGTGGACACCCAGCAGGTGCTGCCATTCGGCACACCGGACGAGGTGCGCGAGCAGGTGCTCAGGCGGTGCGAAGCCTTTCACCAAGACGGGGGCTTCGTCTTTACCACCGTTCATAACATTCAGGCGCGCACGCCGGTCGAGAATATCATCGCCATGATTCGAGCGGTGGAAGCGTTCAACGGGAACTGCCACCAGATGACCAAACCTGCCTCGTGAATCTGTTACCATTCCAGCGAATGGACGCCGTAAAAATCACGCACGTAACCAGGACCTTCGGGAATGTGACTGCGGTCGACGACCTCTCGCTCACGGTGCCCCAGGGTTCGATCTACGGATTCATCGGGCCGAACGGCTCGGGCAAAACCACCACGATGCGCATGATCGTGAACATCTTCTATCCCGATCGCGGGGAGATCCGCCTTTTCGGAGAGGGCCGGCCGGAGACCAGCACGGACCTCATCGGATACCTGCCCGAAGAGCGCGGCCTTTACCAGAAAATGACCGTCCAGGCGCTCCTGGAGTTCTACGGCGAGCTGCGTTCCGGGCGCAGTGTCAAAGCCGAGGTCGCGACCTGGCTGGACAGATTAGGCCTGGCAAACCGCGCTTCCGATAAGGTCGAAACGCTCAGCAAGGGCATGAGTCAGAAGGTCCAGTTCATCGCCACCGTGATCCCCGAACCGAAACTTCTCATCCTGGATGAACCCTTCAGCGGCCTCGATCCGGTGAGCGCGGAGGCCATCCGTTCCGCCATTCTGGAACTCCGCCGGCACGGCGTCACGGTCATCCTCAGCACCCACGACATGCACGTGGCGGAATCCATGTGCGATTACATTTTGATGATCTTCCGCGGCGGGAAAGTGCTGGACGGCACCCTCAGTTCCATTCAGGATCAATATGGGGAGGACACCATACGGGTGACAGCCAACGGCGGGCTCGCGGCGGTGCAGCACCTGCCCGGAGTCGAGCAGATCCGTGACCTCGGACAGGCGCAGGAACTGCGACTGACGCGCGGCGCGGACCCGCAGGAGGTTCTGCGTGCCCTGGTCGCGCAGGCTCGCGTGACCAGTTTCTCCCTGATGAAGCCCTCCCTCCACGATATCTTCATGCGCATTGCGGGCCCGGCGGCCGAGGAGGCGAACCATGCGATTGCATAAAGTTGTCACCATTGCCAAGCGCGACTACATCACGACGGTCCGCACCAAGGCGTTTGTCTTCGGCCTGGTGGTCGCTCCCGTCCTGTTTGGCGGCGGATCGATCGCAATGTCGTTTCTCAAGGGCAAGCCGGATCTGAAGGACCGCCACGTTGCCGTCATCGACCACACGGGTGTTGTGGCGAACGCCCTGGTGAGCGCCGTGCGCGAGAAGAACGACCGGGAACTTTTCGACAAGAAGACCCATCAGCAGATCGCACCGCGCTACGTTTTCGAGGTGGTCGCGCCGGCCGCCAACGCCGAGGGTCATCGGGCTCAGTTGCTCGCGCTCTCCGACCGGGTTCGCAGCAAGGAACTGGTGGCTTTTCTCGAAATCGGGAAGGACGCGCTGCGGCCGCCCAAACCCTCCGACGATTCCGACGACCTCGACCTGGGGACAAGCAAGAAGACCGACCCGGACACGGGCGTCTCTTATTACACCAACGCCGGCGGCATCGACGAGATCCGCATCTGGCTCAACGGCCCCATCGGCGACGGAGCGCGCCTGGCGCGGCTGGCACAGCTCGGCATCGACATCAATCACAACAAGGGCCTGGTGTCTTCGCCTCGGGTCGATGGGATGAGCCTGGTGGAGCGCGACGAAAAAACCGGCGAAGTGCACGAGGCACACAAACGCAGCGAGCTGGAAGGATTCTTCGTGCCTTTCGCGATGGCCATGATTCTCGCCATGATCGTGATGGTGGGTTCGGCACCCATGCTGCAAAGCGTTACGCAGGACAAGAGCCAGCGCATTGTGGAGACGCTGCTGGGCGCAGCCTCCCCGTTCGAGCTCATGACCGGCAAAGTGCTGGGCTCGGTCGGGGTCTCGGTGACCAGTTCCGTGCTCTATGTGATCGCCGGCACCGTTGCGGTGAATGCCCTGGGAGTCGCCGGCCTGTTGCCGCTCACCATCATCCCCTGGTTTTATGTGTATCTGCTGACGGACGTGATCATGCTTTGTGCCTTCGCCGCGGCGCTGGGGGCCTGTTGCAGCACGCCGCAGGACGCGCAGAATCTTGCCATCGTGTTGCTGATGCCATGCATTATCCCGATGTTTACGTTGGTTACCGTGCTGCGGCAACCCAACGGTGTCCTGGCCACTGTGATGTCGCTGATTCCGCCGTTCACGCCGATCCTGATGCTGTTGCGCCAGGCCATGCCCAACGGTGTTCCCGCGTGGCAACCGTGGGTGGGACTGTTTGATGTGCTGGTCTTCGCGGCCGGAACGGTATGGGCCGCCTCGCGGATCTTCCGGGTGGCTATCCTGATGCAAGGCAAACCGCCGCGTTTGGCGGAGGCGGTTCGCTGGGCGATGAAGGGGTAACGCTGGTGGCGCTGGCTGTCGAGCCTGCTGAGCCGAGAGTCATCTCGGCTTTTCTTATCCTTCGCGCTCTTTGCGAAAATACCAGGAGAGATGTTGGACCGCTTGCGCTTGCGAGCTCGGTACGGCCGCGCCCTCATCCTCGGCGGGCTGTTGCTGGCGCTTCTCGTGTGCATTCGCGGCGCGCCGGCGCCCGATTCCTTCCGCTTCGCGATTCTGGGTGACCGGACCGGCGAGGCTCAAGCGGGCGTTTACGAACAGGTGTGGAAGGAGGTGGCGGCCGAAAATCCGGCATTCGTCCTCAGCGTGGGCGATACCATTCAGGGGATGAGCGACGCCACCGCGGAAGCTGAGTGGCGGCAATTCGACCGTATCATCGAGTCCTTCCGGCGCTATCCGCTGTATCTCGTGCCCGGCAACCACGACGTCTGGTCTGCCGATTCGGAGCGGCTGTTCCAGCAGTACGCGGCACACCCCGTACATTACAGTTTCGATTACGGGCAAGCGCATTTCACGGTCCTCGATAACAGCCGGTCCGACGAACTCGCCGCAGAGGAACTTGCCTTCCTGGAGACGGACCTGAAGGCCCACGCCGGCCAGCCGTTGAAGATCATCGTTTCGCACCGGCCGAGCTGGCTAGTCGACGTCGCGCTGCGGAACCCTAAGTTCGCGCTGCATCAACTTGCGCGGCGGTACGGCGTCCAGTATGTGATTGCCGGACATATTCACCAGATGCTGCATCTCGAGCTCGACGGCGTGACCTATGTCTCCATGGCGAGTTCGGGCGGACACCTGCGGTTGTCCCGCGCCTATGCAGACGGTTGGTTCTTCGGACACGCGCTGGTGGAAGTGCACGATGGAAGTATCGGCTTTCGAATCGAGGAACTGGGTTCGCCATACGGCGAGGGGCGGACTACGAGACTATCGGACTGGGGCATGGCCGGGCTGGTGAAGCGGGAGCAACCAGAGTCCGCGCCGGCGAAGTAGCTGGTCAAGGCCCTACAGGCGCTGACCGGCGCCGACCCATTGCCAGTGATGCCCACGTGCCAGACCGTTCCAGCCGCGCCGACCGCATGAGCCCGGAGGGCGAAAGATCGTAGCCCAGCGCGTGAGCGCTGGGAAAGCGATGAACGGCGGAGAGCCCCGGAACGGGGCGGAAGAAAGTTCACTCACACCGCAGGGCGACCACAGGATCGACCGCGGTGGCCCGCTGCGCGGGGATGTAGCACGCCAGCAGAGCGATCCCTCCCAGCAGCAGCGTTACCGCGATCAGCGTCGCTGGATCGGCCGGGCGGACGCCGTACAGCAGGTCAGCCATGAATCGCGTGAGCGCAACCGCCGCAACCAGCCCCGCGGCCAACCCGATCGCCGCCAGTTTCATCCCTTGGCGGAGGACGAGTCCGACGATCTCGCGGCGGGATGCTCCCAAGGCGGCGCGGATTCCGAGTTCATGGGTCCGCCTGGTCACCGCATAAGACATGACGCCATAGATTCCGACCGCGGACAGCAGCAGAGCGGTCGCCGCGAAGATGATGAGCAACAGCATGGTGAAGCGGCGCTCGGCGAGCGAAGCCGAAATGATCTGCTCCATCGTTCGGACATCGTAAATGGGCTGATCCCGGGTAGGGCCGGCGACCTGTGTGCGCACGGCATTGACCAGGCTCGTGGGCTCGGGTCCGGTGCGCAGCACGAGCGTCAGTCCCGTCACGGCTTCGGATAGGAACTTGTCGGGAACTTGCCAGCAGGGGAAGTAAATCTGGTCGCGTATCTTGTTGGTATCGTCGGAATCCAGTCCCCAATGTTTCGCGTGCCCAACCACGCCGACGATCTGCACCTGGCCTATCACCATGAGGCTGATCTGCCGGCCGACCGGGTCCTGACCTGGAAAGATGTGCCTGGCCAGGACGTCGTCGATCACCACCACAGGGGCCGAAGCCAGAGTATCCCGGTCCGTGAAGAATCGTCCGCGTCGTAACGGGATTTGCATCACGCTTGGGTAATCCGGAGTGACGATATAGAACATCGACGACGTCATCCGGTCCTGAGGAGGCTGGGGTCCGGTACCCGGCCAGAAGGGAATCTCGCTGTCATTCTCGCCGAGAGGGACCACCGAAGTGATAGCCGCCGACTGAACTCCTGGGATCGCCGCCGTGCGTTCGAGCAATTGCTGGTAGGAAAGCCGGATGGCCGTCGGACTCGCCATCGCTTTGGGCGACAGTGCGAACTTTGTCGTGAGGACT
>CAWJLI010000133.1:0-11756 GCA_963843095.1 Bryobacterales bacterium | reverse complement strand
CGGGATTTGCACATTGACCTGCAACGTTCCGGCGACCAGGCCAGGCGCACTGCCTGCATAGAAGATGGTGCCATAATTACTCACATTCTGGAACCAGACATCCACCGGCAACTGCAGAGCAGGTAGAGGAGATGTGATGATGCTGCCGTCTGTCATCGGCAGGCTCAGTTGTCCCCCGCCTTCTGCGTAAATTGCGATGATGGATCCCACCGCGGCTGGGTTGGTTGGCGTGTTGACGCTCATATCCTGGTTCAGCACCGCGCTCAGGCAACCCGTCGGCTGCTCAATGATCGCCGGCAGAACCGCGTCAACGCTGGCCGTGTGCGGGTCGGAATTCTCGCCAGCCCGAACCACTTCCACCTGGACCTGCTGCTGGCCGGCAACCTCGAACGGGGCCAGAAAACGGATTTTGCCATCCTGCGCGTAGAGCAGCGGCGCGGAGTACCCGCCCACCATCACTTGCGTGCCATCGAGCGTTGTTCCGAACCCACCGGAGCTGTCGAGGCCGGCCGTGATTCCCGCTTGCGGCCCGAGATTGTAGCCGTGGATCACCGCCGGCGCGCCGGGAGCGATTCCAGCGCGTGGCGTCACCTCGGTGATGTCGTAGAACGCGGGATCAAAGCAGGGCGGCGTAATCGGCTCGCCGGTTTCGGGCGAAAGCTTCGTGACGCCCAGACTGTCGGCGGCGTAGACGTTCATTTCGGAGTCGAGTGCGAGCCCAAGCGAGGTGGTCAGGGGCGTCTCGCCGACGTCGCCAAAAAAGCTGGAGTACAGCAACGCATTTCCGTCCGCGCTGAATTTCATGACCAACATGGCGCCGCCACACCGCTGTTTTGCGTTCGACGTGACCGGTATGCCCTGGCCGTTGCCGCTTCCGATCACGTACGCCCCGCCTTGATTGTCGACCGCGACGGCTCCGAGAGTGGCTGCGAGGGCATCCGAGAAAAGCAGCGCATCTCCGGCCGCGCTGAACTTGGCGATGAAGCCGGCGGGCGGCGCCGGGCCGAACGCCGCCGTCGCCGGAAAGTCCGCCGATTGCGTGGTGCCGGTTACGTACGCCTCGCCTTGAGAGTCCAGCGCAATGCCAGTGCCAGCATCGGTACCGCTGCCGCCCAGGAAAGTGGAATAGCGCAGCGAAGAGCCGTCCGCGCTCAGTTTCACCACGAATGCATTCCGCCCTTTGGCGACGGTCTGGAAGGCTCCCGGCGTGACCGGGAAATCGGCCGAACCGGCGGCGCCCGTCACGAACGCTTCTCCCGCGGCGTCCACTGTAAGAGCGTCGATCAAGTCTGCACCCGCACCGGCGCCGCCCAGCAGCGTCGAGTACACCAGCGCCGTTCCCGTGCTGTTCATTTTGAAAATGAAGCCCCCGGGCGTAGTTTGAAATGCCGTCTGGAAGGCGCCAGGCGTGGTGGGAAAAGAGCCGTCGCCGGTCGCTCCCGCGACGTACGCGTTCCCTTCGGCGTCAACCGCGATTCCGTTTCCCCCGGCCAATTGGCTTCCCGCCCCCGAGGTCGGATCGCCCAAGATGGCCGAGTACACCAGCGCGCTACCCTGCGCGTTCAGCTTGGCGACGAACGCCCCGCTGTGCCCGCCGTTCGGCAGCTCCGAGGTTACCGGGAAGGTGCCCCCTGAACTGACATCCGTTGCCGCGCCGGTCACGTAGGCGTTGCCGGCCGCGTCGACCGCGATAGCCTTCGCGACGCCGCCTCCCAGGTACGTGGAATAAATCAAGGTTGATCCGTCCGCACTGAGCTTGTAAACAAAGACCGTCTGGCAAGGACCATACTGCAGAACGCCGTAGTGGTTCCCAAAAAGCAGGTGCCGCCGTTGAAAGTCGGTTGGTAAGCGCCCACGGTCGTCGGAACACCTTGCGTGGTGCTGCCGGTGACATATGCATTTCCAGCCGCATCCACCGCGACGGCGGTTCCTCCCGTTGCGCCTGTGAAGGAATAGATCACCGCATCGGCCCGCGTTACAAACTTGACAGCGTCGCCGGCCTGGCCGCGGTTTGAATCGAGGTTCAAAGGAGGGTTCGCGAACGCGAGAGAGCTGAACAGCAGCAATCCCGCGCAACAATGAGACACCAGCGGATCAATATGACACATACTTCCTCTATAACTGCCCTGTAGTCATGCCGATGCCCCTGGCACTTAGAGGCTAATTTGCAAGTCAATAGCCAACGAGGGCACGGGCGGGCTCTCCAGGCATTTCCGGTGTTACGGCGTTTCACGGTGAGAACTCCGGACCCTCACATACAAAGACCCGGACGACGGCCATTTCAACGACAGCCACGGAAAAGAAATAGCCGGCCCACCGCCACGTACTTACTACGAACGTTAGCACCGGCCATCGGTCTTTGTGGCCTGTCGCTACCAATACGAGACCAGCGACAAAACCCGATCGCTTATCCCAACCACTCTCGATCACGTTCGGGAGTGCACCAGCGTGGCCTGGCGGAGGCGATCGAGCTGGCGGCGGGCGATCTCGGCCCACTCGCCCGCCTGATCCAGCTTCAGATAATTCCTCCAGTGGTGCACTGCTTTCAGGTTATCGCCCTGGCGTTCGCACAGCAGGGCCAGGTTGAAGTGGGCGTCGGCGTATTTCGGATTGAGGTCCAGCGCGAGCTTGTAATGCTCCAGCGCTTCGTCGAGCCGTCCCAGTTCGTCGTAGAGATTGCCGATGTTGAATTGCGCCAGCGGGTAACTCGGGTCGGCGTCGAGGGCTTCGCGGTAGTAAGTTTCGGCGTCGGCGAACTTACGCTGTCGGTAATAGATGGTACCCAGGTTGACCAGCGCACCGGCTGCCTCCGGGTTAAGTTCCAGCGCCTTCTGGTAAGCCTCGATGGCTTCCTCGACCGGGGCGCCGGTCTCTTCCAGGTCGAGCCCTCTCTGGAACCAGCCTTCGGCTTCGCGCAGCCGGCCGGCGCCGGCCTTTCGGCCGGGAAAGGGCGCCAGGCCACCCAGTGCGGAGGTTTCGAAGTCGAGCAGGATCTGGCCGCTGATGGCTTCCATCCTCTGCCCGGCGATGTGCACGGCGATCTTGCGGCCGTCGGAGACGATGCGCAGCTCGGAAAGCGGCTGCTCGACCGCCAGTTTGCGGCGCAGCGACGCTAGGGCGCGGCCGATTTGTTTGGGCTGAATACGGCTCTCGCGCAGCTTGACGATGGTCTGGATGGCGATCAGGTCGGAAAATGAATACTTGTCGGAGGGCGGAAGCAGCTCCTGCCGCTCCCAGCTTCGCAACTGGCGCTCGGAAAGACCGAATTGGCGCAGCACATCGGCCCTCGAGTATTCCTCTTTCGGCGCCTTCGGCAGCACGCGACCATTCTAACGCGGTTCCGTGGGGCAGGTCCCCGGCCCGCCAACGTCCGGCTTGGTTCGGAAGCATCGGAGCCGCGACCATCGGGACCGGTTGGGTTGTGGACGAGTCGCAATCCTCTCGCTAAGCAGGGGCTCTTGTATCCTGGAAGTTCGGCGTGGGCGATCCCATTCACATTATCGGCGCTGGTCTGGCGGGTTCCGAGGCGGCTTGGCAGATAGCGCGCCGCGGCTTGCGGTCGGTGCTGCATGAGATGCGGCCAGTGCGACCCACGCCCGCGCACCAGACGGACCGGCTGGCGGAGTTGGTATGCAGCAATTCGCTCAAGTCGGAGGCCGAGTCCACCGCGCCGTGGCTGCTCAAGGAAGAGCTGCGGCGGCTCGGTTCGCTGTTGGTCGAAGCGGCGGGCCGGGCGCGCGTTCCAGGCGGGCAGGCGCTCACCGTGGACCGGGATGTGTTTGCCAACGAGGTGACGGCGGCCATCGCCGCCGAGCCGCTGATCGAGGTGCGTCGCGAGGAAGTGACCGCGATCCCGCCGGAGCCGATCGTCATCATCGCTACCGGACCGCTGACCAGCGACGCACTTGCAAAGGACATCGCGCGCCTGACCGGCTCCGAACGGCTACTCTTCTACGACGCCATCAGCCCGATTGTGGACGCCGATTCGGTGGACACGAGCGTCGCTTTCTGGGCTTCGCGCTACGGCAAATCGATGGATTCGACCGGCGATTACTTGAATTGCCCGCTGGACCGCGAGCAATACGAGCGTTTCGTCGACGCGCTGCTCGAGGCCCAGCCCGTTACCGCGCACATTGCAGAGGACCGCGCACCGTTTTTCGAGGCGTGTTTGCCGATCGAAGAATTGGCGCGGCGCGGGCGCGATACCCTGCGATTCGGGCCCATGAAGCCAGTGGGGCTGAGCGATCCGCGCACCGGCAAGAGGCCGTACGCCGTGGTGCAGTTGCGGCAGGAGAATCTGCGCGCGCGGAGTTTCAACCTGGTCGGCTTCCAGAACCACATGAAGTTCGGCGACCAGGCGCGGGTGCTGCGCATGATTCCGGGTCTCGAAACGGCCGAGTTTTTGCGTTTTGGGCAGATCCACCGTAACACTTACATCAACGCGCCAGCACTCGTATCCGCGACTCTCCAGTTGCGTACCGCCCCGCGCGTTTTTGTCGCCGGGCAGATTTCCGGCGTGGAGGGTTACGTGGAGGCTATCTCTACCGGCTTGATGGCCGGATTGCACGCAGCGGCGATGGCCGCGGGCGTGGCGCCACGCGCGTTGCCGCGCGAAACTGCGCTGGGCTCCTTGTGTCATTACATTGCGGGTGCCGATCCCGCCGACTACCAGCCGGCCAACATCACATTCGATCTGTTGCCAGCGGTCGATGAGGCAACCTACCAGCAGCTCCGCCACGACAAGAAGGCGCGGCACGCCGAGGTGTGCCGGCATGCGCTGGAAGCGCTGGAAGAGTATCGTCACGCCTATGTGTGAGTCCAGGGCGGGCCTCTGCTATGTATAAGAACCAGTCCATCACCGTCATCATTCCCTGCCTCAACGAGGAGCAGGGCATCGAGCAGATTCTGCGCGCGATGCCGGCATTTGTCGACGAAGTGATCGTGGTGGACAATGCGTCGACGGACCGCACTTCGGAAGTCGCCGCCAGGCTGGGAGCCAAGGTCATTCGCGAGGATGTGCGCGGCTATGGCCGCAGTTACAAGCGAGGCTTCCGGGAGGCGATTGGCGACCTCATCGTGACGCTGGACGGCGATCACAGTTACCCGGTGGATGCGCTGTCCTACCTGATCGAAGCGTTCCTCCACTTCGATGTCGATTTTCTGAATGCCTCGCGCTTCCCCGTGCGCGACGCGCGCTCGATGAGCTTCATCAACCTGATCGGCAACCTGGTGCTGTCGCTGGCGATGTCGATTCTGTTCTTTCGCTGGGTGCGCGATTCGCAGTCCGGCATGTGGGTGTTCCGGCGGGCGATCCTGGAACACATGAAGCTCGAATCCGACGGCATGTCCTTCTCCGAGGAAATCAAGATTGAGGCGCTGCGCGATTCGCGCATACGGTTCGGCGAGATCTCCATTATGTACACCTCGCGCCTGGGGGAAACCAAGCTCAACCTCTGGCGCGACGGCTTCGCGAACCTGGCATTTCTCGTCATGAAGCGGTTCTGGCGATGAGCATTACCGCCGTGATACCGGTGTGCAATGGCCGCGAGCTGCTGGGCCGCCTGCTCGACAGCCTGGAGGCGCAGACCATGCCGGTGGACGAACTGCTTGTGGTGGATAACGGCTCGAGCGACGGCGCGCCGGAACTGGCCGCGCGGCGCGGCGCCCGCGTCATTTCCATGGGACGCAACGCCGGATTCGCGGCCGCGGTGAATCGCGGCATTCAATCGGCCCATTCGCGCTGGATCGCCGTGCTCAATAGCGACGTCGAGCTCGCCCCGGACTACCTGGCGCAGTTGGTCGATTCCGGCGGCTGGTTCGCCACCGGCAAGATCCTTTCCGCGCACGATCCGGCACGCATCGACGGCACCTTCGATCTGGTTTCCCGCAGCGCCACGGCCTGGCGAGCCGGCTACGAACGGCTGGATACGCCGGCATTTTCACGGGCGCAACCCATTTGGGCAATCCCCTGGACGGCGGCGCTGTTCCGCGCCGCGCTGTTCGAACGCGTGGGCCAGCTCGATGAGCTTTTCGAGTCGTATCTGGAAGACGTGGATTTCGGACTGCGCTGCGCCGAACACTCGCTGGCGGGCGAGTACGTGCCTACCGCCATCGCCTGGCACCAGGGCAGCGCCACGCTCGGGCTCTGGCATCCGGAGACGGTGCGGCGGATGGCTCGCAACCAGGTGTTTCTGCTGGCCCGGCACTATCCGCGGCATTTGTTGTGGAAGTGGGCCTGGCCGATTCTGGTTGGTCAACTGCTGTGGGGCGGTGTGGCGCTGCGCCACGGCGCGGCGCTGGCGTGGCTGAAAGGAAAGTGGCAGGGCCTGCGCGGATTTGCCGCCGCCCGCCGCGATGCGCCACCGGGCGGCCTGGACATTCTGGAACCGCTGCTGGTAACCCACGAGCGCGCCGTACGCGATGCGCAATCCGGCAGCGGGCACGACCTCTATTGGCGCATGTACTTTCTGCTCACACGGGGTGGGGCAAAGTGACACATGTCCGAAATCGGCATCGTTATCGTTACCTACAATTCGCAATCTGAAATCGGCCCTTGCGTTGACGCCGCGCTGGCCACTGGCGCTGACGTTGTAGTCGTCGATAACGGCTCGCGGGACGGGACACTCGCCGAGGCCGCCGCTCGCGGAGTTCGGGTGGTGGCCAACCCCGACAACCGCGGATTCGCCGCCGCTGTAAACCAAGGGTTTACCGCGCTCCATTCGCCATATGTTCTACTCTTGAACCCCGACGCTGTGATCCTCGGCGGTCTCGATGCAATGCGCCAGGCTTGCGATCTGGAGCGAGCGGCCGGCGCTGGCGGTTGCCTGGTCGACGCACAGAACTCGCCGCAGATCGGTTTCATGGTGAGGTCCTTCCCGACTCCGGCGGCGCTGATTTTGGAAGTTCTCGTGCTAAATCGGATTTGGCCTAACAATCCGATCAATCGCCGCTACCGGGCCATGGCCGTGGACTATTCTTTACGGACCGCGGTGGAACAGCCGGCGGGCGCGTTTCTGATGGTGCGCCGGGCGGTATGGCAGGAACTGGGCGGTTTCGACGAAGGCTACTTTCCGCTGTGGTTCGAAGATGTGGATTTTTGCCGGCGCGTGGCCGCGCGCAACTATGTTCTTTTCTATACACCGGAGGCGGTCGCGCGGCATACGGGAGGACATTCGATCGCGAGTATCAGCATGCAGGCACGGTGCTTTTATTGGTATCGTAGTTTACTGAGGTATTCAGCCAGGCATTTTCAACCGTTCGCATTCCGGATGGTATGTCTGTCGGTGGTGGCAGGCGCGATTTTCCGTGGCGCCGCGGGAGCATTGTGGCAAAGGAGTTGGATGCCCGTGGCAGCTTACGGGAATGTGGTGCGGCTTGCCTGCCGGTGCCTGTTTTTCGGCTGGGAAGACGCGGCCGTGATGTCCGGTTCCAGGTTTTAGGCCCAGGTTCAAGTTGGAAGTACCGCTTTTTCGAGTGCTAGTGCATGGGGCATAACGACTTCGTCTCAGTCACGATCGTGACCTACAACAGCGGCCGCTTCATCAAGCGCTGCCTCGAGTCCGTGCTGTCGCAGCGGTATCGCCTCAAGGAAGTCATCGTCATCGACAACGCTTCCACCGATGGCACCATCGACATCCTGGAACAGTTCGAGGACCGCTGCCAGATCCATTACAACGAGGAGAATGCCGGTTTCGCCGCGGCACAGAACCAGGCCATCCGGTTGGCCGGCGGCGATTGGGTGCTGACCCTCAACCCGGATGTGCTGCTGTTGCCGAACTTTATCCAGGCCCTGCTCGATGCCGGACAGTTCGATTCCAAGATAGGAGCCGTCTGCGGAAAGTTGCTCACCATGACGGCGCACTTCGAGATTCCCGAGCGTCCGGTGGTGGATTCCACCGGCATCTACTTCAACCCCATGCTGCGCCACCTGGACCGCGGCAGCCAGGAAGTGGATAACGGGCACTATCTGCAGTACGAATATGTCTTCGGCGCTACCGCCGCCGCCGCGCTGTACCGCCGCGCCATGATCGAAGATATTTCGCTCGACGGCGAGTTCTTCGATTCCGATTTCTTCGTGTACCGCGAAGATGCCGACGTGGCGTGGCGCGCCCAGTTGATGGGCTGGAAGTGCCTGTACGTGCCCTACGCGCGCGGCTATCACGTGCGCAAGGTGCTGCCCGGCAACCGCCGCGCCCTGCCTGCCGATATCAACATGCACTCGGTGAAGAACCGCTTCCTGATGCGCCTGAAGAATATTTCCGGCGATCTGTACTGGCGCAACTGGTTCTCCATCACCGGCCGCGACTTCCTGGTCATCATGTGCTGTCTGCTGTGGGAACACACGTCGCTCAAGGCGTTCTGGTTCCTGCTGCGGAACTGGAGCCGCTTCCGGGCCAAGCGCGAGTTGATTCAAGGCGCCCGCCGCGTGGACGACGAGTACATGGCGAGCTGGTTCCAGTACAGGCCGGTGAGCAAGCGTGCGCCCAAGAGGCTGGCCCGCATGGTGATTCGCTCCGAGACCGCCAAGACGTAGGCTGGGCATGTCCCGCCAGATCTCACCAAGGGTGGAGGCGCGGCCCCATGGATCGATTCTTCAATCTCGTACCCCCAGCTTTTTACCAAGCCGACTACACCAGGGAGGCCAAGCTGCGAATAAGCCGGTGCCCTTTCTCAGACGACCACCTGGCGAGCCTTCGCCGCCTGAGCAACCTCGACATCAGCCTCAAGAGCGGTAAAGGCGACGAGACGATGCTCTGGTGTTTGCAGCATGAGTGCCTCGTGCATCAGAGCCTCATCGCGGAGTTCGAACGGCAAGGGTTGACCGGGTTCAGGGTTCGGCCGGCAACAATTCGCTTCCCAGACGGCCGCGTGTCGAAGGACTACAAGGAGCTCGTCGTGGTGGGCTGCGGAGGAACGGCCACACCGGAATCAGGAGTGAGGCTGGTCGAGGGCTGCCCGGGCTGCCAGTTCGTAAGGTATACAAACGTGACGTATTGGCCGGCGCTGGTGGATCTGAAGCAGTGGACCGGGGAGGACTTCTTCAAGGTGTGGCCACTGCCGAACTTCATTCTGGTCACAAAGCACGTGGTCAGTTTGCTGCGCTCGTTGCGCGTGAAGTGCTATAGCGCCAGGAGACTCGATGAACTCCGTGGGGAATGGGACTTCGGCATCGGGGTCGGTCCGCTGTCCGACGTGATGCCAAGTGACGTCGCGCGGAAATATGGGCGCTCACTTGGGCTGGACCGCCACGTGCATTCGAAGATCGAAGCGCAAGGACGGAAAGGCCAGAAAAGGGGAAAGACGTAGTTTCGCGCTGACAGGAAATGTGGCTGACACCCTTTTTGCAGGTGACCCCGTGCGGATAGCCCTTCTCGGCACGCGCGGCATTCCAGCCAGCTACGGCGGCTTCGAGACCTTCGCCGAGGAGCTTTCCACCCGCTTGGCCGCTCGCGGGCATCAGGTGACCGTCTATTGCCGCGAGCGCCACCCGCAGCCGGTCTACCGCGGCGTGCGTTTGCGCTACCTGCCCACTATTCGCCACAAATACTTCGACACGCTGGCGCATACACTGCTCTCCACGCTCCACCTGCTGGCGCACCGCGTGGATGTGGCACTCTACTGCAACGGCGCCAACGCTGTCTTCACCTGGCTGCCGCGCCTGTTTGGAATGCCCGTGGCGCTCAACGTGGACGGCATCGAGCGCCTGCGCAAGAAATGGAACCGCCTGGCCAAAGCCTGGTACCTGATTTCCGAGTGGCTGGCCACCTTCTGCCCCACCGAAGTCATTACCGACGCTCGCACCATTCAGGATTACTACCGCACGCGCTATGGAAAAGTGAGCACGTTCATCCCGTATGGCGCCGAACTGGGCAAAGTGGACGGCACCGCTACGCTGGCGCGGCTGGGCCTCGAATCGGGGCGCTACTTCCTTTACGTGAGCCGCATGGAACCGGAAAACCATCCGCTCGAAATGCGGCAGGCGTTCGAGCGCGTGGCAACGCCGGTCAAGCTGGCGCTCGTCGGCGATGCGCCCTATGCGCAGGACTACATCGCGCAGGTGCGCGATACGCGCGATTTCCGTGTCGTCATACCAGGCGCCATCTATGGCGACGGATACCGCGAGCTGGAATCGCACTGTCTCGCTTACATACACGCCACCGAGGTCGGCGGCACGCATCCCGCGCTGATTGAAGCGATGGGCCGCGGCGCCCTGGTGCTGTACCGGAACACGCCGGAGAACGCCGAAGTGGCCGGTGATGCCGGCATCCCGTTCGAGCCCGATGAACTTGCGTCCAAGCTGAGAATGGTTCTCGCCCTCCCCGAGGCTGAACGCGCCCAATACCATGCCCGCGCGATGGAGCGCGTCAGGCAGCGCTACTCCTGGGACGCGGTAACCGACGCGTACGAGAAGCTGTTGGAAAGATTAGCCGGGCAGGCGGCTGCGTAGAGCCGCCCGTCTCGCACCTTGATCGCGAAGCCCGTCGTCGAGGCTGGTTCCATCAAAGAGATCCGGGAACGGCTGCTAAACTCAGAACCCGTATCCGATTCCAAGGCAGGTTGGCAAGGCTCACGTCCTTCGGGACCCCAATAGCTGACCACGTCACATTCCCTACGTTCGCATCGGTCTGCCCATAAAACGCCACCGTGCCGCCGGTATCCGATACATAGGCCCCATAGGTCTGCAGGGCCGTCGCCAAGGTCTTTTCCCATGCCGGCCAGAGCTGCGCCGCGACATCGAAGGTTGGGTCCAGTTGGATATGGGCGCCCTCGGGAATCGCGTTCGGGTCGGTGTTGGTGCCGTCCGTCGCGGTGGCCGGTGCGACGTAGCCGGTGCGCGGAGCTGGAATCGTAACGCTGAGCGCGTGATCAATGCGCCCTCGCGCCATTTCTTCCGGACGGACCACCCCGCCCATCTCGGAGAATCCCGCGGCCACCGCGCCTCCGGCGTGCTGCCCCGGCGCCGCATTGGCGCCCCAACCGTACAGATGGTCGATGAAGCGGCTGCCCGCCGACCACGTGTCGCTCGGCGCATCGTAGGATGCGTCCCACATGTCCAGTTCCTCGAGCCTGTCAACAACTACCAGATGATGGTCGGATCCGGCAGTTGGCGTCGCGCCCTTCGGAATCCGGAAACGCACGGGCCCGTCGCAGTAGTACAGCAAGCACGCGACCGTGTAGATCTTATCGGGCGGGGCGGCAGTGACGAGCCCGATCCCCCAATCGTCTCCGTTGGAAAAAACCGCCCTCGAGGCATAGGGAAGAATGGCGTAGTTCACCATGGCAGTTGAATCGGGGTCAATCGAAGGGTTGGCCACAATCGGCTGATTCCAGAAACTGGCTGGCGAATAGAACGGAATCCAAGGAGGCCTCTGGATGAGCCCCCTGCCCTGGAACCCGGTCTGCGCGAGCGCCGGCATCGTTGCCGCACCGGCAGCCAGCAGAATCGCCAGGAGACGTAAGGAACGCCTCATGGCCACATTCTATCAATGCTCCACGGGGTGCGAGGGGTGCGAGGAACGTCTTGGGAAGCGGGGACATGGCGGTGTCTTGAAATTACCAGGGCCACGCTTAAGTTGAGGGAGATAATCCGTTCAGTCACCGCCGACCGCTCCCGGCCCAGAGGGCACCTCGTCACGGCTCGGAACGCACAAAATGCATCGGAGCCGCGACGGGTGCCTCTCGGCCGGGAGCGGTCGCCGCGGGTGTTACTAACGCCGGCTTACGCCGTTCGTTGGGTTTCGCTCTTGTCGCCTGAG
>CAWJLI010000132.1:0-36820 GCA_963843095.1 Bryobacterales bacterium | reverse complement strand
CAACGCCACCACCGTCATCACTAGCCCACCACCTCGGCTTCGTCCTGGATTCCCAGCGCCGCGTAGCCCTTTCTTCCAGCTCCAGGGCCAGTTCCTTGCCGCCGGACTTCACGATGCGGCCATCGACCAGCACGTGGACGAAGTCCGGCACGATGTAGTTCAGCAGCCGCTGGTAATGCGTCACCACGATGATGGCGCGGTCCGGCGCGCGCAGCGCGTTCACGCCCGTTGGCCACGATCTTGAGCGCGTCGATATCCAGGCCGGAGTCCGTCTCGTCCAGAATGGCCAGCTTGGGCTCGAGCACCGCCATCTGGAAAATCTCGTTGCGCTTCTTTTCGCCGCCCGAAAAGCCTTCGTTGACCGAGCGCGGTCATCAGCGTCTCGTCCATGTTCCAGCAGCCTCATCTTGTCGCGCACCAGGGTCGAGGAAATCCATCGCATCCAGTTCCGTCAGGCCCTGCGATGCTTGCGGATGGCGTTCAGCGCGGCTCGCAGAAAATACAGTGTTGCTGACGCCGGGGATTTCCACCGGGTACTGGAACGCGAGAAAAATGCCCTCGCGCGCGCGCTCCTCCGGCGACATCGCCAGCAGGTCCTTGCCGTCATAAGTCACCTGGCCGCCCGTCACCACGTACAGCTCGCGCCCCGCCAGCACCTGCGCCAGCGTGCTCTTGCCGGAGCCGTTCGGCCCCATGATGGCGTGCACTTCGCCGGCTGCGACGGTGAGGTCGATGCCCTTCAGAATCTCTCGTTCGCCAACCTTGGCGTGCAGGTCTTTGATCTCTAACAATGCCATTCGCGTCCTTTATCGTGCTCCGCGGGCCGGGCATGCCCGGCCCCTACGATTGGTTACCCTACGCTTCCTTCCAAACCGTGGGGCAGGATGACATCCTGCTGGCGGTTGCCAACCGCCTCCCGGCGGAGGCCGATTGACAATCGGCCGCAGGTAACCAACCTGCCCCACATTACCCTACGCTTCCTTCCAGACTCACGCCGAGCAGCTTCTGCGCCTCCACGGCGAATTCCATCGGCAGCTCGCGGAACACTTCCTTGCAGAACCCATGTACGATCATCGAAACCGCGTCCTCGCTCGAAATCCCGCGCTGCCGGCAGTAGAAAATCTGGTCCTCGCCGATCTTCGAGGTCGAGGCCTCGTGCTCCAGTTGCGACGACGTGTTCTTCACTTCCAGGTACGGGAACGTGTGCGCGCCGCACTGGTCGCCCAGCAGCAGCGAATCGCACTGCGAGTAGTTGCGCGCGCCGGTGGCGTTCTTCAGGATTTTGACTCCGCCGCGATACGTGTTCTGCCCGTGGCCGGCCGAAATCCCCTTCGACACAATCGTCGAAGTGGTGTTCTTGCCGATGTGGATCATCTTGGTGCCGGTGTCTGCCTGCTGATAATTGTTGGTCAGCGCCACCGAGTAGAACTCGCCCACCGAATTGTCGCCAATCAGGAGGCAGCTCGGATACTTCCAGGTGATCGCCGATCCCGTCTCCACCTGCGTCCATGAGATCTTCGAACTCACGCCGCGGCACGCACCGCGCTTGGTGACGAAATTGTAGATCCCGCCCTTGCCCTCTTTGTCGCCCGGATACCAGTTCTGCACCGTCGAATACTTGATCTGCGCGCGGTCGAGCGCCACCAGCTCCACCACCGCCGCATGCAACTGGTTGGTGTCGCGCATCGGCGCCGTGCAGCCTTCCAGGTAACTCACATAGGCGCCTTCGTCCGCGATAATCAGCGTGCGTTCGAATTGCCCGGTGTCCTTGGCGTTGATGCGGAAGTAGGTTGACAGCTCCATGGGGCAGCGCACACCTTTGGGCACATAGCAGAACGATCCGTCGCTGAACACCGCCGAATTCAGCGCCGCGAAAAAGTTGTCCGACGACGGCACCACCGAACCCAGGTACTGCCGCACCAGCTCGGGATACTCCTGCACGGCGTCCGAAAACGAGCCGAAGATGACGCCCATCGCCTTCAGCTTTTCCTTGAACGTAGTGGCCACCGAAACGCTGTCGAACACCGCGTCCACCGCCACGCCCGCCAGGATTGCCCGCTCCTGCAGCGGAATCCCCAGTTTCTCGTAGGTGCGCAGCAGCTCCGGGTCTACCTCGTCCAGGCTCTTGGGCGCGTTCTTCCCGCGCTTCGGCGCGGCGTAATAAATAATGTCCTGGTAGTCGATCTTCGGGTAGTGTACGTTGGCCCAGGTCGGCTCGGTCATGGTCAGCCAGTGCCGGTAAGCTTTCAACCGCCATTCCAGCAGCCATTCGGGCTCGCGCTTCTTGGCCGAAATCAGGCGAACTACGTCTTCGGAGAGGCCGCGCGGGATCGAGTCGGCCTCGATGTCGCTGACGAACCCCCACTTATATTCCTGATTCGCAATCGTTTCGATGGTGTTGGTCGATTCGCTCACCGGCGTGGACTCCTAAGCCATTGGCCTGTAACCAGCTTAGCCAATCTGTACTTTATAGTCAAGATTACTCACCCAATGGATGCGGCGGCGGGCCGAACGGGTTCAAGCGGCAGTCAAATTGGGCTGGCAGTTCGATGAGATTCGCCGCTCTGTTGACTTAGTACGACTGGGACCGGCGGGCCAGCCAAACGCTTGCCCGCGAGCGTGCTGCGGGCTAGAATCCTGAGCATGAACGACTTTCGACTCCTGCACAGGCTGCTCCCGGCAGCGGTGATCTGCCTTGGTCTGGCGGTCGGCATGCCGGCGGTAGCGGACACCATCACGCCAACGTCCCAGGATTTTTCACTGACGGAGGGAATCGGCGGGACGAATCTGCTGCTCGGCACGTTCACGGATTCGAACACAAGTTTGTCGGCATCGGATTTCACTGCTACCGTGAACTGGGGAGATGGCGAAGCCCTAGCGGTGGCGACGGTTGCGTCCACAGGCACCGCGGGCGAGTTCAACCTGTTGGGCTCTCACACCTATGTTGAGGAAGGCAGTTACGCCGCAGTAGTTACCGTCGTCTCGTTCTCGGGCGCAAACGCGACCTTCGGCGACGCTGCCATCGTTGCCGATGCCCCTCTTATCGACGGAATCGGGGCCGATTTCTCCGCCCTGGCGGGCGTGGTCTTCAACGGCGAAGTGGGCAGCTTTGAGGACTCGAATCCGAACGGCACGGTTTCCGATTTCAGCTCGACCATCAACTGGGGCGATGGGACCGCGACCAGCAGCGGAACGGTGACCGCTTCCTCGGGCGTATTCCTGGTTTCCGGCTCGCACGACTACAGCTTGCCCGGGTCGTACTCCGTGACGGTCGTGGCCCAAGACGTCGGCGGATCGAACACATCCCTTTACGGATCCGCGGAAGTCACCACCACCCCGGAGCCGGGTGTGTGGGTACTGGTCTGCGCCGGGCTTGCGCTGATCGGGCTGCGGGCGCGGGTTACCAGCCAGGCCGGTTGACCCTCCGTAGTTGGGTGCCTATCGGCCGGCCTGCGGCTCTATCTCGTATCCCGCTCCAAAACCCCGCCACAGGCAAACCCCCACTGCCGCCTGCCAGATCGCAAAGCACAACGTCCAGAACGCCCACTCGGGGATCGGCAACTGGTCTCCGGCAATCACCCACCAAACAAAAGGTAGGCTGCAGACGGCGCCGGTGAGCGCGCCAAGTCCCACGTTGCGCATGCCAGGCGCCTGGCGTTTGCACAGCGCCGTTGCCAGGCTCACTCCCAAGCCGCCCACTAGGCCCGCCAGGCAGATACCCGGGGCTGGCGTCACAACCATGGAAATCGGGGGGCGATATACCGCGAGCCGGTAAGCCAGTTGCCAGACCGCGGCGTCGAGAATGACGAGCGCGATGCCAGGCACTATGCGCCCCACATAGAGCCATGCGGCAACCACGCCGAATGGAATCGGGAACAGGTAGAAGCCCCATTCCGCCCAAGTCCCGCCACCCTCCGGATTGACCAACCGGGACGATGCCGCGCCGCACACGCCAAACAGTAGCGCGGCTTGTGCCCAACCGACATTGCGCTGTGACCACATGGCGCTACCTCGCCTTCCCCAGCCTAAACCCTCGCCACAGGCAAACCCCCACTGCCGCCTGCCAGATCGCAAAGCACAACGTCCAGAACGCCCACTCGGGGATCGGCACCTGGTCTCCGGCAATCACCCACCAGGCAAAAGGCAGGCCGCAGACGCCGCCGGTGAGCGCGCCAATTCCCACGGCGCGCATGCCAGGCGCCTGACGTTTCGCGAGCGCCGTCGCCAGGCTCACTCCCAAGCCGCCCACCAGGCCCGCCAGGTACATGGCGGCCACCCTTTTCAACGCGGGCCCATCCGTAGCGAACCAGTGCGCCATCCGGTAAGCCAATTGCCAGACGGCGGCGTCGACAGTCACCAGCTCGATGCCAGGCGCGATGCGCCCGACGCACAGCCAGGCGGCGGCAACGCCGAATGGAATCGGGAGCAGGAAGTTGCCCCAAGTGCTCCAGCCATCCAGATTGATCAACTGCGAGGACGCCGCGCCGCACACGCCAAACAGCAGCGCGGCGTGTGCCCAACGGATACTACTCTGTGACCACATCGCAACAATCTTACTGCCATTCCTCATGACAATGCAGTTTTTTCTTGCCACGCCCTGCCTTTCGAAGGACACTGGTGGTTTAAGGAGAGATCTTCCCAGTTGGAAAGAAATGGCCGTAAGGGTTCCGTCGTAGTCGAGCCCACTGAACGATGGACGCCGCAGGTCGCCAGCGACTTTTATGACGTGGCGAGCTGGGGCAAGGGCTACTTTTCGGTCGGCGACAACGGCCACGTCCTGGTGCACCCGGAGAAGGACCCGGCCCGCGCCATCGACCTCAAGGAACTGATCGACACGCTGGTGCTGCGCGGCATCGATCTGCCCATCCTGGTCCGCTTCGCCGACATCCTGAAACATCGCCTCGGCGAGTTGCACGCGGCCTTTCAAACCGCCATCGCCGAGCATCATTACCAGGGCGAGCTACTGCTGCGTGTATCCGATCAAGGTCAACCAGCAGCGGCAGGTGGTGGAAGAAGTCATCGAGTTCGGCAAGCCGTTCCACTTCGGCCTGGAAGCCGGCTCCAAGCCCGAATTGATGGCCGTGATGGCGCTGGCCGATAACGACACGCCCATCATCTGCAACGGCTTCAAGGACGACGAGTACATCGAGATGGCCATGCTGGCGCAGAAGGTGGGCCGCCAGATCATCCCGGTGGTCGAAAAGTATACCGAGCTGCACCTGATCCTGAAATACGCCGCGAAGGTCGGCGTGCGGCCCGACATCGGCCTGCGCGTCAAGCTGGCCAGCCGCGGCTCCGGGCGCTGGAAATCGTCGGGCGGCTACCGCTCCAAGTTCGGCCTCTCCGCCACCGAGGCCATGCGCGCGCTTGCAGGAACTGAAGGATCTCGGCATGGCCGATTGCCTCAACCTGCTGCACTTCCACCTAGGCAGCCAGATCACCAATATCCGCCAGATCAAGGGAGCCGTCAATGAAGCGGTGCGCGTGTACGTGGACCTGTACCGCGCCGGCGCCGGCCTCAAGTACCTGGACGTGGGCGGCGGCCTCGGCATCGATTACGACGGCTCGCAGACCGATTTCGAATCCAGCGTCAATTACACCCTCCAGGAATACGCCAATGACATCGTTTACCACGCGCAGAGCGTGTGCGACGAAGGCGAAGTGCCGCACCCCACCATCATCACGGAAAGCGGCCGCGCCATCGCCGCCTATCACAGCGTGCTCGTCTTCAACGTGCTGGGCGTATCCGGCATGGGCGATAGCGAGGTTCCCGCCGAGCCGCCGGCCGACGCCGAACAGCCGCTCATCGACCTGCAGGAAACCTTTCGCGGCCTCACCGCCAAGAACCTGCTCGAAAGTTATCACGACGCGCAGCAGGCGCTCGACCAGGCGCTCAACCTGTTCAGCCTCGGCTATCTTTCGCTCGAACAGCGCTGCATCGCCGAAAACCTCTACTGGGCGATCTCGCGCAAGATTCAGAAGCTGGCCAGCGAGCTCGACTATTTTCCCGAAGAGCTGGAGGGCATCGACGCCATGCTCTCCGACACCTATTTCTGCAATTTCTCCCTCTTCCAGAGCATGCCCGACAGTTGGGCCATCAAGCAGCTCTTCCCCATCATGCCGATCCATCGCCTGGAGGAGCAGCCCAGCCGCCCCGCCGTGCTGGGCGACATCACCTGCGATTCCGACGGCAAGGTGGACGCCTTCATCGACCGCCGCGACGTGAAGCGCACGCTGCTGCTGCACCCCTTCGCCGGCGGCGACTATTACCTGGGCACTTTCCTGCTCGGCGCCTACCAGGAAATCCTGGGCGATCTGCACAACCTGTTCGGCGATACCAACGCGGTCCACGTCCGCCTGGGGCCGACCGGCGAAGTGATCCTCGATTCCGTCATCAAGGGCGATACCGTGCGCGAGGTGCTCAACTACGTGCAATTCTCATCCGAGCACCTGATTTCGAAGCTGCGCCGCGACGTGGAATCCGCCCTGCGCGAAGGCCGCCTCACCTACGAAGAAACCGGCGCCCTGCTCAAGTTCTACGAAGAAGGCCTGCACGGGTATACCTACCTGGAAGACGTGCACGAACGGTAGGGCCAAGTGGGGCGGTCCCCCTGGACCGCGCGGGACGCCCTCGTCCCGCTGCCGGCTGCGGAGGCAGGGGCCTCCGCGCGGGCGAGGGCGCCCGCCCCACGCGCGTGCTACGCTGAAATTTCCCTATGAGCAGCATTGTCATTACCCTGCCTGACGGCAGCCAGCGGCCCGTCGAATCGGGTACGCGCCCCCTTGACGTCGCCCAGTCCATCAGCCCGCGGCTGGCCGATGCCGCTATCGCCGCCAAAGTCGACGGTGAACTGGTCGACCTCGACCGGCCCATCGATCACGACGCGAACTTGCAGATTCTCACCGCCAAGGACCCCGAGTCGCTGTACATCTACCGCCATTCCACCGCTCACCTGCTGGCGGCAGCCGTGCTCGAACTGTACCCGGAGACCAAGCTCGGCATCGGGCCGCCCATTGACAACGGCTTCTATTACGACTTCGACCGCGCCACTCCGTTTACCCCCGAGGACCTCGAAAAGATCGAAAAGAAGATGTGGGAGATCCAGTCGCGCAAGCTTCCCTATGAGCGCGTTTACACCCGCAAGGAAGACGGTCTCAAGAAATACGCCGACGCCTGGATGAAGTGCGAGCTGATCGACGAAAAGGCCGACGAGGTCTTCAGTGAATACACGCTCGGTCCGCATTTCATCGATTTCTGCCGCGGTCCGCATTTGCCGGACACTTCCAAGATCAAGGCCTTCAAACTGCTCTCCATCGCCGGCGCTTATTGGAAAGGCAGCGAGCACAACAAGCAGTTGCAGCGCATCTACGGCACGGCTTTTTTCACCGCCAAAGAGCTCGAAGCGCATCTCAAGCAGATCGAAGAAGCCAAGAAGCGCGATCACCGCAAGCTCGGCAAGGATCTCGACCTGTTCAGCATTCAGGAGCTGGCCGGGCCGGGGCTGATTTTCTTCCATCCCAAGGGCGGCATCATCCGCAAACAGCTCGAAGACTGGATGCGCGACCAGTACCTGAAGCGCGGCTACTCGCTGGTCTACACGCCGCACGTGGCGCGCTTCGATCTTTGGAAGACTTCCGGCCACGCGGGTTTTTACGCCGCCAACATGTTCTCGCGCATGGAGCTGGACGACGCCGAATACCAGCTCAAGCCGATGAATTGCCCCTTCCACATCCTGATTTACAAGGATAAACAGCACAGCTACCGCGATCTGCCGGTGCGCCTGGGCGAGTTGGGAACGGTCTACCGCTACGAGCGCTCCGGCGTGCTCAACGGCTTGTTCCGCGTGCGCGGCTTCACCCAGGATGACGCGCACATCTTCTGCACTCCCGAGCAGATCGAAGACGAAATCGTGAACTGCCTCCAGTTCGCCGTCGATACGCTCACCACTTTCGGCTTCGACAAATATGAAGCCGAGCTTTCCACCTGGGACAACGGCGCCAGCGGCAAGTACGACGGCGTGCCGGAGCAGTGGAAGGTCGGTGAAGACGCCCTCCGCAACGCCACCGAGCGCCTCAACATCAAAGTGAAAGTGATGCCCGACGAAGCCGCGTTCTACGGGCCGAAGATCGACGTCAAGCTGGTGGATGCCATCGGCCGCCCGTGGCAGCTTTCCACCGTGCAGTTCGATTTCACCCTGCCGCGCCGCTTCGAGCTCGAGTACATCGGCGAAGACGGCAAGGCGCATCAGCCGCTGATGGTGCACCGCGCGCTGTACGGCTCCATCGAGCGCTTTTTCGGCATCCTGATCGAGCACTACGCCGGCGCGTTCCCCGTGTGGCTGTCGCCCGTGCAGGCCATCGTGTTGCCCATCACGGACCGTCAGACCGAATACGCCCGCGCAATTCGTAAGCAGCTCGACGATGCCGGCATCCGCGCCACCGTGGACGAGCGCAGCGAAAAGGTGAATCTCAAAATCCGCGACGCGCAGATGCAGAAGATTCCCTACATGCTGGTGGTCGGCGACCGCGAGCAGCAGAATGGCTGCGTAGCCGTCCGCCAGCGCAAGCATGGCGATCAGGGCGTCAAACCCCTGGCCGAGTGCATAGCCGCCATCCGCGCCCTGATCGATAGCAAGTCCGTCGCGGACTAAGGACCTCGTATACTACAGTGCCTCTTTGAGCTTCCGCCGGTAGTGGTCAAACGCTCGGCGGCCTGCGCCCGTCAGGCGTAGCAACGTCTGCGGCACCTTGCCACGATAGGTCTTCACCACCTCGACGTAACCGGCCTCCTCCAGTCGCGAGAGATGGCTCGAAAGCGTGCCCTTGTTCATGCCGGTTTCATGTTGTAGGTAGAGGAAGTCCGACCCGTCGATGGCGAACAGGAGGGCAACCACCATAAGCCGCCCTGGTTCGTGAATCACACGGTCGAGTTCCGCGATGGTTCGACTCTGCGGATTCATTGCTCTTCTTGCGCTGGAGGATGCGTATTGCGAAGGTAGAGCCAAAGACTGATGCCGCCGGAGATCATTAGCATCGCGCCGTAAGCAATAAAGGAAACGACAATCGTGCCGCCGAGTCTGGCGCGAAGCGGGTGGGTCACCAGTGAGTCATTAGCCATCGCAGCGAGGACATCTGCCGGAAGGAAGCCAATCACTATTGAGCCGAGCGCGATGGCGCAGGCGACGATCCACTTCCAGCGAATTGCCCTGGCGACGCGGTATGCATAAGCTGCGGCAAGAATGAGTCCGGCCAGAGAAGCTAGCGTTGCGATCTCCCAGCGGTGCCGCATGGCGACGAACAAACCGAGGGGGATCAGAGCGCCGGCCATGCCTCCGATGACCGATGTGCGCCGGCGGTCGCTTTTCCGGTACTCGACGAAGCCAGTGCGCGGGTACGTGATGTGGGTCTTTATTGCTTTAATCCCGTGGGGAATTGCCAACGTCAAGCCGAGCAAGATAAACCAGGATATTTTGTGCCAAACGGAGTCCGCGGGTAGCGATAGCAGGAGCGCAATACCCAGGAACATCAGTCCGCCACTCAGTTCGCCCAGGCCGTCGATGTTGTAGTAGAACTTAGGCCGATCCAGAAGAGCTCCGACTTGATCCATAATTCTCTCCTCCATTGGCGGCTAGAGAATGCCGCTAGGGCGCATTACCGATCCGGGCGTGCGCCCTCTTACCTTCGCCAACTAGTTTGCGACACCAACCAGTAGTTGTCAATATGGCGAAATTCGACAGGTCCGGACCAAATCAAAAGTCAATGACATTGGGCTTTCAGGAGACGGACACTGAAGCCGAACACACCGCTGGGGCTGCACGAATGCTGAGATCGGCCCGCGGTTGCGGAGCCAGGAGGCTGCGGGCCTATCGAAAACCGGCATGTTGTGCCCGGGCTACCAATCCTCCACCGGCTTCCGCTGCGCTTCGCGGTAGATCCAGTCTCGCAGGCGCAGGTACCGTTCGGCGCCGGTCGGAAGAGGGATCACGCTATCGCCGGTGGCCGACTTGAGCGCCTCCCAACGCTGGCGCAGCGCTTCCGGACCTGCGCCTGCCGCATCCAGGCGGCTGGCCAGCGCCATATCCTGTACTGCGTTGCGGCGAATGATGGCGCGCACCGTCTCCGGCGGTGGGTAGGTGCGTCCCCTTTCATCGAATAGCGCGCCCACCGCCGCCGCATCCGCGGCGCTCGAAACCGGCGGCAAGGGCACCGGTTCGGTCGCCACGCGGAGATCGGGAACGCGCGGCGCGATCACCCGCACCTCCATCGGCCGCACCACCCAAGTGCCCACCTTCAACTGCACCTCCAGCCGGAACCGCGCGACATCCGCGTCGGGCGGTATCCACACATCCAGCAGGTAGGCGCGCGTGGTCTGACCTTCGACGCCATCGGCTGGGTCGGGTATCACGCCGAAATCGGGCAGGCGCGTCAGTTCGGTGAGCCGGTCGGGCACCCATCCCGCCGGCGTCTTCTCGAAATGCTCTTTGTACAACTCGACGCGGCACGCGTTGAGCGGATTGGTCACCAAGTACAGCAGGTACGTGGTTGCAGGCGGCGCAGTGATCACCACGTGAAACGAAGCCCACGCATTGCGCGCCACCGCGGGGGAGAGGATTTCGCGCGGCTGGGCGCCGCGGTCGGCCGCCACGATTTCGCCGAACGGACCGACCCGCGAAAACTCCGAGTAGATATCGACGCTCTGCCCGGCCAGCGGGCCTGCAAGCGCCGCCATCAGGGTCAGAAGCCGCAGATAAAACAGTTGGCAGGCGATGGCGCCTGCCCCACGCACCCGCGCATCCTTCGACGATAGAGTGGGACAGGCGCTGCCACCTGTCAACCGCGCGCCCATGTTTCAGCGCTCCGCGGCGCTCTTGTGCCGGGTTTCATAAGCGGCGATCACTTCGCTGGTGATATCCGTCGCGTTGTCGGCATACAGCAGCGGCGCCTGCGAAGTGCTGGTATCGAACACCATCGCATAGCCCGTGCTGGTGGCGAACTCCACGATCACCGCGACCATCTTCTTGCCCAGTTCGGCCAGCGTCTTCTTCTGCGCCTTGTCCAGATCAGCGTCGGCCTGGTCGATCTTGGCATTGAGGACGATGGTCGCGTCGTCGACCTCCTGCTGGAGCTTCTTGCGCTCCTCGTCGCTCAGTTTTTCCTGATCCAGCCGGTTCTGCTTTGTTGCAATGGCCTTCTGGTCCTCATCGAGCGCCGCCTTGCGCGGCCCGAATTCGGCGTCCAGCGCCTTAGCTGCGTTCTGCCCGTCGGTGGTGCCCAGGATGGCGTCCTGAATGTTCACCAGCGCCACGCGCGGCGCGCGCCCCGATTGCGCCGCCGCCAGCGTGGCCGCCAGCAAACTCAAAATGATCGCTCGATGTAGTTTCACGCCTGCCCTCTGTTCGGGATCTTAGCACGGCCGCGCAACGCGAAAACCCGTGCCGAACCACGCACACTGTGCCGCGCGAACGCCGTCGTATGCACCGCAATCGTCCCGAGCAGTCCGGAGCGTTCGTGGAGTGGAACACGGGCCAAGTGAGATTTGGCGCGGCTCCACATTGACGCGAACAAGAGTGGTGCTGGATAATGATAGCCGTCATTTGGAGGTCAAAAAGGAGATCCCGGAGAAAATGCTTGCCGCCGCTCTCGGAGCCGCAGGGATGATCATCTCGGAGCCGATTCAGCCCAAACGGCCACCCCGGCTGAAATCTCTCGGGAACATCGCCCTGGTGTTCTTGATCTGCCTAACGGCCGGCGGTCGCAACCAACCCTACTCCGGCCCGTCCTCAACTCCCCTCGCCTACCCCGGACTCCCTCGCCTACCACGCCCCCCTCGCCGACCCACCCGCCCCCCGGTAGCAGCAGGCTCCTACTATGTGGACTGCTCCGCCGCGAGCAACGGCACTGGGGCTGAATCCAGCCCGTGGAATACGCTGGCGTCGGTCAGCGCCACGACTTTCAAACCTGGAGATAGAATTCTCTTCAATCGCGGGACAAGCTGCAGCGGCATATTGGAGCCACTCGGGTCTGGCACCACCCGCTCGCCCATCGTGATCGACGCCTACGGCACCGGGCCTCAGCCGATCATCGATGGCGGAATGAACACTGCGGCGGTGCAGTTAATCGGCCAGCAGGGATGGGAGATCAACAATCTGGAAGTAGTCGGCGGCAATTACTATGGCGTCAATATCGCGGGTACCGCTCCGAACACCGCCTACACTCACTTCCGGTTGACCAATCTCAACATCCATGGCGCGCATCACACCGCCGTTGGGAATGACTCGGGAGAGGTTTTTATTACGATCGGGAACGCCGGGGAAACGATCAACGACATTGTGATCGATGGCGTGACAGCCCATGATAGCCCGGTCTACAACGGCATTTTCATCGATGCAGGGGTGTTCGCGACTTCGACATCGCCTGCGCTGCTGGGGAACAACATCACCGTCCAAAACTCCACGGTGTACAACGTCTCTGCAATCGGCATCACGCTCTTTGTCGTCACCAACGGCCTGATGCAGAACAATGTGGTTCACAACAGCGGACAATGCCCTCCCGATCCCGGATGTGGAGGCGGAACCGGCGGACTTATGGATTTGTATTGCCACACCTGCGTGATTCAAAACAACGAGTCCTACGACATTCAAGACTATAGTCTGTGGGATGGCGGCGACTATGACATTGACGTCTGGAACACTGACAATATCGTCCAATACAACTACGGCCATGATTCCATCGGCTACTGCGTCTCCGTGTTCAGCGCCTACAATGTCGTCAGCACCGGCAACATCATCCGATATAACGTCTGCTCGAATAATGGGCGGTTGGCCAACAGCCCCGATCCGGGTGAGATTTTCATGAACACGAACGGCGCCGCCACCAGCGGGACCCTCGACGGCGTACAGGTTTACAACAACACCTTTTATTGGAATCCCGCCACTCCGGGCCCCGCCTTCAACACCGTCAACGCTAATTTCAGCGGTACCAATCCCAATTTATTCAAGAACAACATCATCTACTCCACCGTGCCGTATCTGATTCAGACCACTTCGGATTTCGCACTCGACAACAACATCTATTGGACCGTCGGCGCGGCGCCCGACTGGAATCTCAACGGCGTCGATTACATCAGCCTCGCATCCTACCAATCGGCGTCAGGCCAGGATGCGCACAGCCTCTACACCGATCCCATGCTGAACACGCCGTCCTATCACAGTCCCGGCCGGCCCACTTCGGCTTTCACCCTGCTGCCGGGATCACCGGCCATCGGCGCCGGAGTGGACGTCTGCAGCGGCATTGTCGGCACATGTTCGATGGGCACGCAGGATTTCTGGGGCAATCCGCTGCCTACTGGCTCCGGCTACAACATCGGCGCGTGGCAATGAAGGCCGCACAATGCCGGTGACCGTCTCGGAAACGAAAAGCCGCGCACTGGTCTTGCCGTTCTGCGCGGTCTTTATCCTCACCCTGACCACCCCCTGCCGATCCGGGCGCGTCTCCACCTTGCCCGATCTCACTCTGCCGGATGTCCGCGGCGGCGCATTCCATCTTCGCGCCCTACCCGCGCAGCCTCTCCTTCTCTCGTTTTTGCAAACGGTCCCCGATACCGCCGACACTCCTTCGCGCAGTCAAGTGGTGTTCCTGGCCAGCATGGCTCAGCAATACGGCCCCCGCGGACTCAGAGTCGCAATTGTCGATGCCTCGGTTCTCGTGCCTGGCTCGCAGCCGTCGCACGATGCCGTCCTCAACGCCAGCTACGACTGGCACCTCAAGTTCCCCTTGCTGCTCGACCAGAATGGTCGGCTAGCCCGTCAACTTGGAGTCAAAGCGGTTCCCACCACGTTCCTGATTGCTATCGACGGGACCGTCGTACAAAGGTGGCGGGGGCGGACCCTGCCCGCGATTCTTGCCCAGGGGATCGAGAGACTGCTGGGCGGCCCGCTCGGGCAAGTGCCTTGAATTGATTCTGTCTCCTTGGATGATTGGGAGAACAACTATGCCCGCGCAGTCAAGACCGGACGCTTACTCACCGTCTCCCCAGCGCTGTGGGTATCCGCTTCCGTTAGCTTCTGCCGGCCCGCGCCCCCGTCAGCGCAGATTGAACTTCTTCATCTTGTAGCGCAGCGTGTCCCGCGTGACGCGCAGCAGCCGGGCGGCTTGCGTCTGGTTGCCATTGGTTTTCTCGAGCGCGCGGGCCAACAGGCTGCGCTCATTGTCTTCGAGCGAGAGGCCATCGCTGACCGCCTCGGCGACGGGGGCGGCCGGCAGCGCCGTTCCCTGTTCGGAGTGGGCCACGCTGATGGGCAAGCTCGGCGCCGTGATCAGCGCCGATTCTTCCAGGATCATGGCCCTTTCGACTGCATTGCGCAATTCGCGCACGTTGCCCGGCCAGTCGTGCGAGAGCAGCAGTTTCGCCGCGCTGTCGCTGACCCCCTCGATGCTGCGCTTGAATTTGTGGTTGTAGTGGTCGATGAAGAAGCGCGCCAGCGGCAGAATATCGTCCAGGCGCTCCCGCAACGGCGGGATGGAAATCTGGATCACGTTCAGGCGGAAATAAAGGTCCTGCCGGAAGGCGCCTTCTTTGACGGCCTCGCGCAGGTTCTTGTTGGTGGCCGCCACCACCCGCAAATCCAGGTTGATGTCCTTCAGCCCGCCCAGCCGGCGAAAGGTCTGCTCCTCCAGCACCCGCAACAGCTTGGCCTGCAGCATCATGGGAATCTCGCCGATCTCGTCCAGGAACAGGGTTCCCTTGTCGGCCAGCTCGAAGATGCCGCGTTTCTGCGCCCGCGCGTCGGTGAAGGCGCCTTTTTCGTAACCGAACAATTCGCTTTCCAGAAGGGAATCCGGAATCGCCGCGCAGTTGATGGCGATGAACGGCTCGGCCTGGCGCAGGCTTTGATAATGGAGCGTTTTGGCGATCAAGTCCTTGCCGGTACCGTTTTCCCCGTCCAGCAGGATGGTGGTGGCTTCGCTGGCGGCCACCCGGCGCACGAAATTCACCACTTCGCGCATCGGCCCGGACTCGGCGATCACTTCGCGCCGCTGCGGCGCCGTCTCGTCGGTGATGTCCTTGATGGTAGCCACCACGCCGGAGAGCTGGGCGTGCTCGTCGAACATCTGCGTGGTGTGCATCACCACCAAGCGCTCCCTGCCGTTATCGGTGTGCAGGCGCACCGTGCAGGAGGGTGCGTTGGGCGCCTGATTCAAACCCACCAGCACGCCGCAGCCCGGCTCGCAAACCGGGCACTTGAAGATCTCCTGGCAGTGTTTTCCCAGCATCTCGCCGGCCGAGATGCCAAACAGCTTTTCCGCCGCCCGGTTGACCCCAGTCACCCGGAACTCCGGGTCATAAAGGACAAGGGCATCCGAAAGCTGGTCGAACACCGACTCCAGGACGCCAACCCTCTGCCATGCAGGTGTAAGCTTCGACATTACAATACGATTTGACCTCAGTATAGCAGGCCCGTTGGGGCACTACGCCCACCGGCGAGCCCTGTAAACGGGGGAATTGCCCCGCCTGCCACCGCCCCTGGACGCTAACACCATCGGAAAACAGGGATTTAACCGGTGGCGATGCAATTGCAAACTTGCCCTGTGGAGGTGCCATGTCCCATTTGAAAGTCATTGTGCCCGCTGCCATCCTGCTGGGCGGTTTCCTGGTTTCGACGACGGCCTCGTTCGGTAAACAGGAATACATGAAGGCCACCAAGAAACAATGCGTATACTGCCATGTGAAGGTATCCGCCGATAAAGACGAAATGAACAAGAATCTAACCGCCCCGGGCAAGTATTATCACGAGCACAAGAGCCTGGACGGCTATCAGGAAAAGAAGTAGCCCTTTGGCAGGTGGAGGCGTGGAGTCCGCCGTGTTGCACACAGTTCAGCTCGCGATCGCCGACGGCGCTTATGCAGCCGCCCTTCGCGAAGCCTTGTGCCGCAGTTGCGCATGGCGCGTCGAATCGGTAGCCAGGCCGGATCCTTCCGAGGACTGCGTTCTGGTTCTCGACGAGGCCGCCTTCGAGCATCTGTGCCTCCCCCTGTCTCATCCCGAGCGGATCGTGCTGATTACCCGCCAGGATCCGCAACTGCTGGCCCAGGCTTGGGATGCAGGCCTGGTTTCGGTGCTTTCCCAGCATGATCCTATGAGTACTGTATTACTGGCCATCATGGCCGCGGCACTGCGTGTTGCAAATCCCTGCAAACCCGACGTTTCAAGTGGAATTTCCCCCATTTTAGAGGAAGATTCTGCGCCAATAGCCCCACATCACAGCCATTCTGGCAGCAGACGTTGCAAATTTCAATAGTTTAGAGCCGGTTATCCTGTGGACTGTTGCGTGCATTGCCCAACATGTTCACACAAGGAACGGTCCGGCGCATTGCGTGTTCAGTTAGAATGGGATTGGAATATCCGGAACCAAGGTTGGCAAAGGCCCCAGGAGCATGAGCGCAATCATACCGGCATATGAAAAGTCGGGCGCGCCGTTCGGGGAGCGCTCCATCTTCACCAATTCCACAACGCAGGCGACGAGGAGGTATCCATGAGTCCCTATGTTCCGTTTGTAGTGCTTTGGGTAGTGCTGGCGGCGGCGGTCATCGCCTTGATTATTTACCGCAGAATTGTATCGGCGGGCGAAGACGACATGATTCACGTGAGTGATGCGGGCGCATCGATCGCGTCTCACCAGGTGAGTGTCGCTCAGAAACTCGACCAGATCGACAAGTGGGGAAAGATGCTGACCGTAATCACGGTAGCATATGGCGTGATTCTGGGCGCCGTTTACATGTATCAGAGTTGGATGGTGAGGGGCTAACGGAAGAATGCGGCGGGCGATTCCTCGGGTTGCCGCCAAGCCGGGAATTGCCCTGCTGGCTTTAGGTTTCTGGGCTGCCGCCGGTTGTTGGGCGGCGGCTCGGCCGCTCGACTGCGCCGGTTGTCACGATCAGGGGCAGAAGCTGGCCAAGAGTGCCCACGCGGGGCTGGCGTGCGACTCATGTCACGAGTCGCACGACGAATATCCGCACAAGGCGGGCATTCCGAAGCCGCAGTGCGCCGCCTGCCACGCCGATCAGGCCGGCGACTACGAAAGCGGCGTCCACGGCCAGGCACGCAAGCACGGCAACGAATCCGCGCCCGATTGCGGCCTTTGCCACGGCAGCGCGCATGAGCTGCTGCCGCCCAGTTCACAGGCCTTCCGGATGGCGGTGCCCGATACCTGCGGCATGTGCCACTCCGCCGTGGCCGAACAGTACCGCGCCAGCGTTCACGGCCAGGCTTTGGCGAAGGGCATCACGCAGGCCCCGCTCTGCACCGATTGCCACGGCGAGCACAAGATCATCAAACCGAGCAACGCGGCTTCGCCCGTGAACGCCGCCAACATTCGCGAGACCTGCGGCAGTTGCCACGGCGACGTCCGGCTCAGCCGCAAATTCGGCATGCCCGCCGACCGGCTGGTGAGCTTCGACGCTTCCTACCATGGGCTGGCCGCCAAGGAAGGCGTGCAGACCGTGGCCAACTGCGCCAGTTGCCATGGCGTCCACAACATCCTGGCTTCCTCCGACCCGAATTCCACCATCAACCCGAAGAACCTGCCCAAGACTTGTGGCCAGTGCCATCCCGGCGCCGGGCAGCGATTCGCCATCGGCCAGGTGCACGTGGCGGACGGCGCCAGCGAACCGCCGGTGCTGACTTTCATCCGCCAGTTCTACCTGCTGCTGATCCCGGTGACCATCGGGCTGATGCTGCTGCATAACGGCGGCGATTGGATCCGCAAACTGGTCCGCGCGCGCTTCCGCGCGGGGGCGCCGCAGTGGGCCAGCCGCGTTCCGGCCGGGCTTCGCATGCTGCCGTTTGAGCGCGTGCAGCATGCGTTACTCGCACTCTCGTTCATGACCCTGGTGTGGACCGGCTTCGCTCTCAAGTACCCGGACCAATGGTGGGCGCGGCCGTTGCTTCTGCTGGAGGTCCGGCACGATATGCGCAGCCTCATCCATCGCGTGGCGGCGTCGGTTTTCATCGCCGTCAGCGTCACTCACCTGGTGTCGCTCATGGTCAGCCGGAAACTGCGCAACCACTGGAAGGAAATGATTCCCAAAGTGAGCGACGCGCGCGAAGCCAGCGCCAACTTCGCCTATAACCTGGGCCTGGGAGACGCACCGCCCGCGCGGTCGTCGCATAGCTATATCGAAAAGGCCGAGTACTGGGCGGTGATCTGGGGCGCCGTCATCATGACTTTGAGCGGCGTCATGCTGTGGGCCAACTCGCTGGCCTTGCGCCTGCTTCCCAAGCTCTGGCTGGACGTGGCGACCTCGATTCATTTCTACGAAGCCGTGCTGGCCGCACTGGCGATCGTGGTGTGGCATTTCTATTCGATCATCTTCGATCCCGACGTCTATCCCCTCAACACCGCGTTCCTGACAGGCTATATTGTGAGGAAAGACGATCCTCGCAACGCGCAAGAGCAAGCCGCGCACGAGCAGGAAGCTCCAGGAGACTGATCCAACCATGACGCCCAACCAACCGAACCGCCCGCTCGGCGGCTGGCTGTCCCCGCTCATTCATTTGTCGAGTAACTGGATCAGCCTGGCCGGCGTGATCCTGGTCACCAGCGCCACCGTGTTCTGGCTTTTCCTGCTGCCCACCACGCTGCGCGGCGGAGCGGATAACCCGTACATGGGCATTCTGGCCTATCTGGTGCTGCCGGGGCCATTCTTCACTGGCCTGGCTCTGATCCCGCTCGGCATGTGGCGCAAGCGGAAAAAGGAACGGCACGACGGCATTTATCCGCCGGATTTTCCCCGGCCCGAGTGGCGCAACCCGGAGCTGCGCAAGCTGGTGTATTTCATCATGGTCACCACCGTCGCCAACATCGCCATCGCCAGCCAGCTCAGCTACGGCGCCGTAAACTACATGGATTCGGTGACCTTCTGCGGCGAGACCTGCCACACCGTGATGCAACCCGAGTACACCGCTTATCGGGATTCGCCGCACTCGAGGGTGGAGTGCGTCAAGTGCCACATCGGGCCCGGCGCTTCCTGGTTCGTGCGCAGCAAGCTTTCCGGCGTGGGCCAGGTTTTCGCGGTGACGTTCAACACTTATCCGCGGCCGATACCGACTCCCGTGCACAACCTGCGTCCCGCGCGCGAGACCTGCGAGCAGTGCCACTGGCCGCAAAAGTACGGCGACGGACCGCATCGACGTAATCACTCACTTTGCCGAAGACGAGACCAACACCGCTACCAAGGAGCGTGCTGCTGATGAAGATCGGCGGCGGCAACCACGGCATCGGCATTCACGGCACGCACCTGGGGCCGGGCGTGGTCATCCGCTACAGGCACTCGCGACGAAGCGCGCCAGAACATCCCCTGGGTGGAGTATGACGATAACGGCCGCAAGACCCGGTACGTCGCCGCCGGCGCGAAACCCGACGGCGCCGGGCTCAAAGAGCGCGAGATGGATTGCATGGATTGCCACAACCGCCCGTCGCACGCCTATGACGTGCCGGAGCGCGCGCTCGACAAGGCCATGGCGGCCGGCCTGGTATCGCCCGCGTTGCCGTTCGCGCGGAAGAAGGCGCTCGAAATCCTGAAGGTAAACTATAAGAGCCGCGACGAAGCCGCAGGCCAGATTCCGGCGGCGTTCGAAAGGTTTTACCAGCAAAGCTATCCGGCGATATGGTCCGCCCGGCAGTCTGAAGTTACCACTGCCGCCAAGCAGGTGCTGGCCATTTACGATCGCAATATCTTCCCCGACATGAACGTCACTTGGGGTAAGTACCCGCTGAATATCGGCCACAGCGATTTCCCCGGCTGTTTCCGCTGTCACGACGGAGGTCACAACGCGCAGAACGGCAAGAGCATCACGCAAGATTGCAACGCCTGTCACAACCTGCTGGCGATGGATGAAGCCAACCCCAAGGTGCTGACCGACCTCGGCATGACCGAAGAAAAGCCAGCCAAGTAAGGCGCGGCGTGCCCCTTCCGAAGCCCATGCAGCCTATCGCTAAGCGATGACGACAGCGCTGGTTTCATTCTTCATCCACGCCAATGATAGCGCTGGAAGCGGCCGTCCACCAGAGCGCCGAACCCGCACCACGCCGCCCGGTGATAGCCTGTACTACTGAGTAACGTCTCTTGACTCTGCCCACAGCCTTGAGTTGCCGATGAATCTGACCCGGATACTATTGCTCGTGATCGCCGCCGCGCCGCTGGCTTATTACGCGATTGCCATTTTCAGCGTGTGGCGTTTTTTCCGGTCCGCGCGTAGCGGGGCGGCGAGCCGATTCCGGCTTCACGCCCGCCGTCAGCAATCTGAAGCCGATCCGCGGCGCCGATCCGGATGCGTACGAAAACTTCGCCAGCTTCTGCCGCCAGGATTACCCCGATTACGAGCTGGTGTTCTGCGTGAGCGACACGCGAAGACCCCGCGCTGCCGGTGATCGAGGAGCTGCGGCGCGCCTTCCCGGAACGGTCGATCCGCGTGCTCTACGGCTCCCGCCGTGACGCCACCAACGACAAAGTGGCCAAGCTCGACCGCCTGGTTGCCGAGGCCGCGCACCCGGTGCTGGTGATCAGCGACAGCGACGTTCGCGTGGGCCCGGATTATCTGCGCACCGTGGTAGCGGCGCTGGCCGATCCCAAAGTGGGCGCGGCAACGTGTTTCTACGTGACGGCGCAGGAGAAGACCTTCGCCGACCGCCTGCATTCCACCGGCATGCTGTCGGATTTTTACGCCGGCATCATCGTGGCCTGGCAGTTGGATGGCGTCAAGTTCGCGCTCGGGCCCACCATCGCCACCACGCGCGAACGGTTGGCCGGTTTCGGCGGATACCGTGCGATCGAAAACCTGCCTGGTGACGATCTGCTGGTCGGCCGGCTCATCGCGGAACAGGGCTATGAAGTGAAGCTGCTGCCGTACACCGTGGAAACCGTGGCCGATTTCGCCTCTATGGGCGAACTGCTCCACAAGCGCTTGCGCTGGATGGTGGTGATGCGCCACATGCGGCCATGGGGGCACTTCGGGCTGCTGTTCACGCAAGCGGTGCCGTGGCTGCTGGCGGCGCTGGCACTAGCGCCCGCCGCGGCGGCGCTGGCATATTGGGGAGCATACCTGGCAATGCGGTGGCTGCTGACGTGGATGATCGCCGCCTGGGGATTGCGGCAGCCGGGAGTCGCCCGCAAGCTGTTGCTGGTGCCGCTGTGGGACGCGGTGGCGTTCGGCATCTGGGCCGCCAGTTTCACCCGCCGCACGCTGCGCTGGCGCGGCCACGATTACACGATCCGGAATGGCGCGCTGGTCCCGGTCGCCACGCGCGAATAACGAGGCGCTCAGCACGCAAGCGGTTGGCAGGCGAAAGCGCCTGCCCCGCGTTTCGCGCAAACTCCAGGGGTCAGCGCGCCAGCAGAACGATGCCGCACAGCACCAGCAGCGTGCCGGCGGCGCGCCGCGGTCCCACCTGTTCGTGCAACACCAGTTTGGCGGCGATCGTTTCCAGCGGGAAACTGGCCGCGCTGGCCGGCACGGCGAAGCTGAGCGGCTGCGATTGCACCAGCGCCATGAACGAGAAAAACGAAAACGCCAGGCAGACGATAGAGAGAATCAGGTAGCGCCGCCGCACCACCATCGCGGCCAGGAGCGCGATGCCGCGCGCGCTGACGGATTGTTCACCCGCACGCTTCAGCTCGTAGCTTTGCAGCAGGTCGCTGAGCGCCGTGGCCACCACCGTGATCGCAACCAGCAGCCACTTCATTTCGCGCGCGCCTCTTTGGTGGTGTTTTGCGGAGTGGAGCCCACCGCGGCCACGCCGGCGAAGATGAGAAACGCCGCCGCCCAGCGGATAGCCGTGACTTCTTCGTGCAAAAACACTTTCCCCAGCGCGGCGGCCAGCACGTAGCCCACTGCCGTGACCGGCAGCACGAAACTCAGATCGGCGACGCTGAGCAGCGCCATGCGCGTGAACAACGAGAAGATGAGCATGGCGATGCCGGCCGCCACCGCCGGATGGAGCATCGACTGCAAGTACGCCGCCGCATGCACGCCGAGCACCGCCGGCAGGTGCTTCGTGCCCCACGCCAGCAGCAGGTTGCCGAATCCTCTGAGGCCGATAAAAAGCAATACCAGCAGGTAGGTGCGCGCGGTTTTCGGCTGATCCACGGTCTGATGATAGCAGCCGTGCGCGGGCGGCTACGCTCGTTGCGTGATAGCCAGACCGACCGCTCCCTCACGGTCGCGGCTCCGAACGCCTTACGCCAGAGTGAGACTGGCGTCGGCGGCGGTGTCGAAGCCGGCGAACTCTCTGCGCAGAAGCTTGGGGAAGGCCGCGGCGGCGATCATGGCGGCATTGTCGGTGGCGAGCGAGGGCGATGGGAAGTGAACCGGGTACGGGAGACGAGCGGCGCGCGCGGCGGCGCGCAAACCGGCGTTGGCGCTGACGCCGCCGGAAACAATCAGCGCGCGGGCGTGAATCCGTTCGGCGGAAGCGGTGGCGCGCGTGAGCAGTTCGTTGATGACGGCGTGCTGGAAGGAAGCGAGCAGATCCAGCGTCTCGGGCGGCGTGACGGCCAGCCACTGTTCGAGCGACGCGTGCGGCGTGGCGCGCGCCAGAGCGCGGCGGGCGGCGATGGCGGCGGCCAGATCGCGCGCTTCCACCCAGCGCAGCACGGCGGTCTTGAGGCCGCTGAAGCTGAAATCGAGCGCGTTGCCTTTCATCTTGGCGAAGGTGAAGCGCACCGCCAGTGGGTTGCCGTGCGGCGCCAGACGGTCGATGATGGGGCCGCCGGGATAGGGGAAGCCGAGCAGCTTGGCGACTTTGTCGTAGGCCTCGCCGGCGGCATCGTCGCGGGTCTTGCCGAGCAAGGTGTACGCGAAGTTTTCGTCCACGCGAAACAGGTGGGTGTGGCCGCCGCTCGCCACCAGCGCCAGCGCGGGCAGTTCCACCGGCGTGCCGGCGCGGCGCGATTCCAGAATCACGGCGTGGATGTGGCCCTCGATATGGTTGACCGCGATCAGCGGCAGGCCGCGGGCGAAGGCCAGCGATTTGGCGTAGGTGAGGCCCACCAGCAGCGATCCCACCAGGCCCGGCCCCGAGGTAGCGGCAATGGCGTCCAGATCGCACAACGAAACCGCGGCCCGCTCCAACGCTTCCCGCACCACCGGAACGATGGCGCGCAAGTGCTCGCGCGAAGCCAGTTCCGGCACCACGCCGCCATACTTGCCGTGAGTCTCCATCTGCGACGCCACCACCGACGACACAACTGTTTCGCCGTTCTCGACCACGGCGGCGGCGGTTTCATCGCAGGAAGATTCGATTCCCAGAATGAGCACTATTGAACATAGTAGCGCGGCAATTGATGCTAATATGACTGCACCGACACGGAACTTTCATTCGCCCACACGCGCGGATTACTTGCCGGTGAAAGGGTACGCCAACTTCCGAGGCGAAGCTGGAAAGGCGAGTAAACTGCGCATCCTCCTGTATAACCCCGACAATGGGGTCACGCAAAACTTCATGCCTCACCTCTGGATGTTCCTGCTCCAGGCGCTCACGCCCAGCGGGCATGAAGTGGTTCTGATCGATGGCAACACGCAACCGATGAGCGACGCCGAACTGGTTCAGTTCGTGCTCGACGGGCGGATCGGACTGGTCGGAATCGGCGCCATGACCCGTATGATCGCCAAAGCGTATCGGGTGGCGGATGCGATCCGCGCGGCCGGCATTCCAGTGGTGATGGGCGGACCGCACGTGACGGAGGTTCCGGACGAAGCCCTCGGCCGCGACGGCGGGCCGCGCCACGCGGACGCGCTGGCTCTGGGTGAAGCGGATGAAACGTGGCCGCGAATCGTGCAGGATGCGGCGCGGGGCGAACTCAAGGAAATCTACTCTCCGGTGGACGCGTTCGGGCAGGAACGCAAGCCGAACTTGGCCGATTACCCGATGATTCCCTGGGACTCCATCGACCTGCGCCAGTTCAATCGGATTCCGGGCTTCTTTCGCCCTATCATGCGGCACTTCGGATTCGAGTGGGAGACATTTCACATTATCCCGATTGAATCCGGACGCGGTTGCCCTTACGGATGCGAGTTCTGCACGGTGACGGGTTTCTTTGGCGACTCGATCCGGTTCCGGTCGAATCAGAGCATCGTGGACGAGATGCTGAAGATCAAGCAGCGCGCCCGCGGCAGCAGCGGCCAGGCCGCGGTGTTCTTCGTCGACGACAATTTCGCGATCAACGCCAAGCGGACTAAGTCACTCCTGCGCGATATCATTGCAGCCGGCGCCGAAATGTCGTGGGTGGGGCAGATCAGCGCCAACTTACTGCGGGATGAAGAGCTGCTCGATTTGATCGCCGCTTCGGGCGCGAGATGGATCTTCATCGGGATGGAGTCTCTCGACCCCGCCAATCTGGCCAGTGTCAACAAGAGCTTCAACAAGCCGGCGGATTACACGCGCGTGCTGGAGGCGCTGGCCCGGCGCCACGTGTACGCGATCACTTCGTTTATCTTTGGCCTGGATAACGACACGCCGGGAGTGGCCGAGCGCACGCTGGCCGAGATCCGCAAGTGGCCGCCGGGGCTGCCCGTGTTTGGACAGATCACTCCCTTTCCGGCTACTCCGCTGTATGACCGGCTGAATCAGGAAGGGCGGCTGACACGACCGAAACACTGGCTTGAATTCGCTCCGTTCCGCATGGCGCACACGCCTCTGAAAATCACGATCCCCCAGGTGCAGGAAGAAGTAACGTACGCCTGGAAGAATTCTTACAGCCCGGCGGCAATCGAAGGCGCCATCGAGTCAATCGCAGACGAACCGGCTGCTTATAAGATCAGCCACCTGATGTCACGGCTGTTCTTCCGTGGAATCTATTTCCCGCACAAGGGCGCGTGGAGCTGGCTGAAGCTGGCCTTCCAGAACCGGGGCGCGATCTATCGCGTGGTGTGCGACTCTCTGCACCGGTGGAATGGCGCTAAGCCGCCCGAGAGCGCGCGGGATTTCAACGGTTCGTTGCAGCCGGCTTTGATTGAGAGCGCGCAGCCGGAGACCGGCGGGGACTGAGGAACGGCGGCTCAGGCGAGCGCGCGCGGCATCGCCTGCGATGGGTCGGCCCCTTTGGGGAGGTCAGTCGTGCTTGATATACATTTGGCCGCGCCAGTCCATCATGGCCTTGCCTTTGGCGATCTCTTTCGACTCGGTAGCGCTGTCCACTTCCACCAATGCAGTCGAGGTCTGAACCATGCATCCACCGTTGGCGAGGGCGGCGAAGACCTCGATTCCCGGTGTGTTTGAGTCCCAAGTCCAGATTTCTTTTCCAGTCTTGACGTTGAAAGCGATCAGAAAGCCGCCGCGGGTCGCAAAGCCGAGCTCGTGTTCTCCAAGCACCATTTCGTCGTGCAGAGGACCGGCATACTTCGGCAGGGGAAGCTTATAGACGACCTCGCCACCCTCATCGACGCGGTAAATCATCTCATCGGGCAAACCATGCACATCCTCCAGCACGGCGCTGTGCGACCGGCGGATGGAAAGGAGCACGCCGCCCAACCCGTCCGGAATGATAGCTCCCGTAGGAGAAGCGGCGCTCACGGGTTCGGAGAGCGGGCGGCTGCTCTTGGATTCGTCGACGATGGTGCTGCGATAGGTTCCGTCAGGATGAACCTGCCAGAGCACCACCCGTTCGTCGCGCGTGAAGTTGACATCGCGGCGTTCCAGCGCCGATCCCGGGGTGCACTTCGCGACTCCCAACTCCCAATCAACCTGAGTGAACGCGACATAAGCGAATCCATCGATGTTCACGAACAGGTGGCTCGAGAGCGTGCGTGTCGGCGAGGAACTGGATGTGGATGCGCACAGGACCTTAGTCCCGGCGTTCCGCACATTGGTCAGTGTTTCCCGAGACTCTGGAATTGTGAGGTCGAATTCCTGTTCCCCTGTCTCTTCGTTGAAGCCTGTAAGTTTGGTGACGGTGCCGTCCGAAGACTGGCTCAGGATGTGGACCAGGTGCTGGAGAGTGTAAGCATGTCCCTTACGAAGGCCGGCCAATGTATGCTGCCAGCGCAGTTTGCCATCCTTGCCGACGGTATAAAGGGTGAACGAGTCGGCGCGGTTGGCGCTGATCAAGGCGCCTCCCAACCAGTCGCCGCAGACCAGCTCCACATCGTGGGTTTTCTCCGGCATGAGCCAGGACCATATCTGAATGCCGTCCTCTCGAAAGCCGCGCAGGTAGGTATTATCGCCGGTGGCCTGCTCCATCGAAAACAGGTTCGGCCCGTCTTCAGTAGGAACGGCGGCCAGGTCCCGAATGTCGCGGCCGATGTCGTGCGTTCCCCATCGAGTGGTTCCCGGCGGCGGATCCGAGGGCCAGATCGTGATTGCGCAGAATCTGGTTTCCCCGCGCAGGGCGGCGCTCACTTGAACCGTGCCGGCCTGTTTCGCGTGCACCACCGCGCGACCGTCTTGTTCCTGGATATCGGCCAGATCGGGTTGATCGACCGACCACTTCGCGCCCTGGAGTTCCTGCGCCGAATCGTCGAGCAACTGTAAGGTACGATCGTCCCCCACCCGGATGTTGATATTTTCAGGCGAAATGCGCCAGTCGGAATCCTCCGGACCGGGGAGCTGAAAGGAAGATTGACCCGCGAGCGGAAAGGAAAGCGCCGTGAGGATCAAGGCGAGAAGGACATTTCTCGCCCACGCAGTAAGGGCCATAATCAGACCTCATTATGGACATTAGCATGAAGACACTATGGCCGAGAGGAGTGGGTGAAAGCGGTTAGCGGACTTGGGCTGCCAGCGCGGCGGCCAGGGCGGCGGTGTCGTGGCCTTCGGCTTTGATCGAGTAGCCACCGATCAGGCGGCCTTTGCGGAAGACGAACAGGCGGCCGAGATACTGGTCGGTGGCCTGGAACGCGTCGTCGGCGAGATTCGCGGCGGTGACCTGGCCGAAACGGGCACGCAGTTTCTGCATGACGCCGGCGGCCGACTCGGGCGACGCCTCGAACGTTACGAAGGCCTTGCCGAAATCGTATTGGGCCACGTAACCGCGCTTGAGCAGGCGTATGCCGAGGACACTTTCAGGTACCAGGCGCAGGGACTGCCGGCCCTCGGTGGGGAACCAGGCGAGCGCTTCCGGCAAGACCGTGCTGCCGGCGATGATTTGATCAAGCGCCGCCAGCCACGCCCGCAAGGCCGCGCTGTGATCGCCCTCCGGATTGGCGGCGATCTCGACGTACCATCTCCCCTTGACGAACATGGCGCGGCGCGGCGCCACCTGTCCCGCCATCCCGATCCTGTCAGTGGGCAGAGCCGGATCGCGATTGGCGGAGAAGATGCCATAGGAGCCATCGGTATCGCCCATATCGGAGAGATCGATGACGAAGCTGATTTCGCCTTGCCGGCAGGTGACGCCGTTCATGCTGTGGAAGCCGTAAATGAGATATCCCTCGGCATTGCCATCCATGTACTCGAAAAGATTGGCGGCTTCATAGCCGCGGGCCGGGCCGCTTTGCGACCATCCGGGAACGAGTGAACAAGATGGCGCCGGCGCCGGCGCGTCGCCCGCCCAGGCGGGCGACGCCAGCGAGAGCGCAATACACAGCGTTAGGAGCGGTTTGTTAAACACAACCGACCGCTCCCTGACCTTCGCGGCTCCGATAGGACATCGGACACAGTGCTAACAACGGAACAGCTCCTGCGCGCGGAGCAGCCGCTCCGGCACCTTGACGCCGTGGGGGCATTCCACGGTGCAGGAAACGCAATCGCCGCAACTCGCCGCGACGTGGCCGGGGGCGAGCGAAAGGAAGTGCTCGCGGCCGAGCGCGAACTGGCCGTAGCCCTCGGCGTAGGTGACGAAACGCAGCATGTCTTCCACCGGAAGGCCCTGGCGGCACTGGCCCTGGCAGGCGCCGCACATGCGGCAGTAGAGCGGGCTGATGTACTCGAGCTGGGCGGCCAGCCGTTTCTCGTCGTCCTTGCCAAAAGGCGCGGCCATGGCCTTGATGTTTTCCTCGAGCTGATCGATGTCGGTCATGCTGGGGATGGTGGTGTGGACGCCGCGATTGCGAATCACCCACTTAAGCGCCGACAGCATGCCGCCGTCCTGTTTCAGCTTTTGATAGTTCGGATCGGTCGGCGTCATGCGGCGAAAACCGCCCGCCATCACCTTCATGGCCACGGTGCCCTTGCCCGCCTTGGCCGCCTGTTCCAGGACCGTGGTGACGATGGGTTCCAGGGTGAAGTTGTAGGCGGAAAGAATCACGTCGATTTTGGGATGCGCGGCGAGGAAGGGGATGAGCTGGGCCTGGCCCTTGTGCGTGCTCACGCCGGCGAAGCGGATCTTGCCCGCCTGTTTGGCGGTCTGCTGGGCGTCGATCAGCTCGTCGGTGATGTCCTCGGGCTTCTCCTTGCCGTGCAGATACCAGATGTCGAGATAATCCGTGCCGAGTTCCTTGAGGCTGGTATCGAGGCTGGCGAGCGCGTCGGCGCGGTTCTGGCCGGGGGTCTTGCTGGAGAGCACGATGTTCTTGCGCCTGCTTTTGAGCGCGGCCCCGACCATGCGCTCGTTGTTGCCGTGCTGGTAAACGCGGGCGGTGTCGAAGTAGGTGATGCCCATGTCGGCGGCACGCTCGATGACGCTGCCGTCCGAGGTGATCATGCAGCCGAAGCCGACGGTGGTCACCTTGAGGCCGGTTTTCCCGAGGATGCGATACTCGAGGGCCGGTGTGGCAGACACGGCGGCGTGGGGCGGAGCCGGCGGCGGGTCGGACGACCGGGCGGCGGATGCAGCGGCGGGCAAAGCCAGCCCGGCGGCGGCGAGAAAACTGCGGCGCGAAGCGTTTCGATTCATGGGCGACTCCTAATCCATACGACTAGATGCTAATATCCTATTGTATTTCAGAGTGGAGGTCCACCCCCATGTTTTTCACCCGCCGCACGATGTTACAACTCACCGCCTTTTCCCCGGCCCTACGGCCCCTGCTGGGGCAGACGCCGCGGACGCCGCGGTCGGCGGTTGCAGTGGTGCAGGGCAACGACCGCCGCAAGAACGTCGCCGCGGCGCTCGATGCGATCGACGATCAGATCGGGCCGGCGCTGCGGGCGAAGAAGTACGTGGTGATCAAGCCCAACTTCGTTTCGACCACGAACCAGCTCGCGGCCACGCACGCGAATGCGATCCACGGCATCCTGGATTACCTGGGGCCGCGTTTCAAAGGGCCGGTGATGGTGGCGGAAGCTTCGGCGGGCGACACGATGGAGGCGTTCGAGGAGTTTCGCTTCGGGCGGATCGCGAGCGAGCACAAGCCGCTGCGGGTGGATCTGGTGGACCTCAACCGCGAAGCCAGGTACGTCACGGTTCCGCTGATCGATTACGACCTGCACGCCAAGCCGGCGCGGCTGGGCGCGCGGCTGATGGACCCGGACGCTTTCGTCATCTGCGCCGCGGCGATGAAAACGCACAACACCGTGGTGGCCACGCTTTCGGTGAAGAACATGGCGCTGGGCGCGCCGCTGCACAGCGCGCCGGGCGTCAAGCCGGAGTGGAACGACAAGCGGGTGACGCACAACGGGCTGCGGCAGACGCACTACAACATTTTCCTGACGGCGCAGGCGATGAAGCCGTTCTGGGGCGCCACGGTGATCGACGGATACGAGGGGATGGAAGGCAACGGCCCCGCGTCCGGGACGCCGGTGGCTTCACGGGTGGCGATCGCATCGCGCGATTACATCGCGGCCGACCGGGTAGGCCTCGACCTGATGGGCATCGATCCGAAGTGGCCCGGCTATCTGAATTTCTGCGGCGATTTCGGGATCGGCCAATACGACCTGAGCAAGATCGATATTCGCGGCGCCAAGCTGGAAGCGGTGCGCAAGAAATACCGGCTGCACCCGGACATCGAGCGCGAGCTGGAGTGGATGGGCCCGATGGAAGAACTGCCGCGGATAGTGGGGTAGGGCTTCGTTCCGCACGGCTGTACCGGCCGCTCCCCGCACGGCCGTACCGGCCGCTCCCTATGGTCGCGGCTCCGTTCTCGTCGGCGACTCCAATGTCCGGCACACGCCGGGAACCCGCCTCACGGGGCTGCGGGCGCCGTACGCTATCATAGGAAAAATCCCTATGATGCAAGACGTAATCACCGAGGGCCTCACTTTCGACGATGTTCTGCTCGAACCGGCCCGCAGCGAAGTGTTGCCGTCCGAAGCCGACACGCGCACGCAACTGACGCGCGAGATCGGCTTGAACATTCCGATCGTTTCGGCCGCCATGGATACGGTGACCGAATCGCACCTGGCGATCGCGCTGGCGCAGCAGGGCGGCATCGGCATCATCCACCGCAACATGCCCATCGAGAGGCAGGCCGAAGAGGTGGACCGCGTGAAACGCAGCGAAAGCGGCATGATCGTGGACCCCATCACGGTGGATCCCGAGCAGTCGATCGCCGACGCGCGGGCGCTGATGGCGCGCTACCGCATCTCCGGCGTGCCGGTGACCAAGGCCGGCAAGCTGGTCGGCATCCTCACCAATCGCGACCTGCGCTTCGAGACGCGCTCCGACATTCCCATCTCCGAGGTGATGACCAAGGACAACCTGGTGACCGTGGCGGTGGGCACCACGCTCGAACAGGCCGAGGCCATCCTGCACCAGCACCGCGTGGAAAAGCTGCTGGTGGTGGACGACCAGTACTACCTCAAGGGCCTGATCACGGTCAAGGACATCCAGAAGAAACTGAAATATCCGAACGCCGCCAAGGACAGCCAGGGCCGCCTGCGGGTGGGCGCGGCGATCGGCGCCACCGGCGATTTCCTGGAGCGCGCGCTGGAACTGGTGGCGCGCAAGGTGGACGTGCTGGCCATCGATACGGCGCACGGCCACACCACGCGCGTGATGGCGGCGGTGAAAGCCATCAAGAGCAAGCAGCCCGGCGTGCAACTGCTCACCGGCAACGTGGCCACCTTCGAAGGCGCGCGGGAGCTGGTCTCGCTCGGCGTGGACGGCATCAAGGTGGGGATCGGGCCGGGCTCCATCTGCACCACGCGCGTGGTTTCCGGCGCCGGCGTGCCGCAGATCACGGCCATCCTGGAATGCGCGCGGGCCGTCCGCGGCACCGGGCGTGCCGCTGGTGGCCGATGGCGGCGTCAAATACTCGGGCGACGTGACCAAGGCGATTGCCGCCGGCGCCGACACGGTGATGATCGGCAGCCTGCTGGCCGGCACCGACGAAAGCCCCGGCGAAACCATTCTCTACCAGGGCCGCACCTTCAAGACCTATCGCGGGATGGGCTCGCTGGGCGCCATGTCGCAGGGGCAGGCCAACCGCTACGAGCAGGACCCCGGTTCCAAGCTGGTGCCCGAGGGCATCGAAGGCCGCGTGGCCTCCAAGGGCCCGCTGGCCGACCTGGTCTACCAGCTCGTCGGCGGCCTGCGCGCCGGCATGGGCTACTGCGGCGTGCGCAGCCTGGCCGAGTTGCAGAACAAGGCGCGCTTCCTGCGCATCTCGCCCGCCGGCTTGCGCGAGAGCCACGTCCACGACGTCATCATCACCAAGGAAGCGCCCAACTACCGGGCGGAATAATCCGCGGTATCCGCCAGCTCTGCGCCGTGCGGACGGCGCTATCATTTGCACGTGGGCAGGAAAGCGGAAACACGTGGCTATCGCGCCTTTCTGGTCCGACGTCGCGTAGACGATTCTATGTTATCCTCTCGTCGGAGTTTTCAGTAATGGACAGCTTTCTTCCGCTCGCAAATTTCATTGTCGGAGTGGCCACTCTTGGTCTCGTGTTCTGGTATGCGTGGCTCACCATGCAACTTCGGAACGCGGCAACCGATCAGGTTGAGGCGATGGCTAAACCATGCTTGACTCTCTCGCCAAAGCTCCGCAACCAAGACGACGCCATCTTGGAATCAAACGGCGCAGTTGGGAATACCGTCGCCGCAGGCGACAACGCGAACTTCGTTGTCCAGAACATCGGCACCGGCGTCGCGCTGAATGTCTCCTACAAGTTCAACGATCTTGATGCTCCGCAAGGAAATCGTGCTAGAGAAAAGAGCTATCTCATGAACGTCCTTCCGGCCCAAAGAATAGCCATGCCCGAGCCTATGAACGTTTCAGCCTATTCCGGAAACTGTGAGGTCGTCTTTTTGTTTGATAGCATCGGAGGCAGGCGCTACCAGTCCGCCGTCACGATGAATGCCCACGTGCTGACTGCCTTTCAGCTTAAGACGCTCTGAACTGTAGGACACGGGGACGTTTTCGCAGGGTTTCGAGTCGCGGAGACGTCCCGCCGGACTCAACTTTCCCGCTGTCTCAGTTTCGGGTTTTGCGTCACCCTGCGGCGACGCCTTATAATTAGACGAGAGAGGCATTTCGTTGTTTGACAATTCAGGGGTGTGGTCAGAGCAAGCCGAAGATATAATTCAACGGGCTAATGGTTTGTCGGTTAGCTATTCAGAGGCCGTCCAGTTCGCTACATCTATGCTGACAGCGCTGTATGGAGCTGAAAGTCCCCAACTGAGGCAATTCAGAGATGGATGCGAAGCCTGTTCACAAAAGGCACCTAACCCGAAAAACATGGCTTACCTCCTGTTGAATCATGCTATCAGTGCAATCAAAGTCGCCAATCAGGAACTCAAAGCAGGGCTTATAGTAAAACTGAGAATCGCCGTTGCCGGTGAAATATTGACTGAGCTTGTCGGCCTCGCGAAAGAGGTTCTGGTTGAACGGACGGAAGCGGCAAAGAACATCAGTGCTGTTTTGATCGCGGCGGCTTATGAAAGCCTAATACGCCGCATGGGTGAGGACTTTGCCGGTGTCACGGCTCGCCCAAAGCTGGAAGAGGTAATCACCGCCTTGAAGAAAGCGGGAGTTTTAACAGGTAGTGTCGGAACGGCTTTGAGCTATTTGAAGCTTCGGAACGATAGTTTGCATGCAGACTGGAACGCAGTAGACCGCTCGCAAGTGGAAAGCTGCCTTGCCTTTACTGAATCGCTTCTCGTGAAACATTTCAAATGACGGACGGAGGTCCCATCGACCGTCAAGAGCGCGGCCATAGCTTCGCCTCTGTCTATGGTTACTGCTTGGGCTTCCACTCTCTACTCAGCTTTTGACCTTCGGCGATTTGGGCCGGGGTCATCTGTTTTTCCCAAGCATCTCTGGCCTCCTTGCTCATCTCGTTGCCCTGCGCTGCTGCCAGATTTGCCCACATGTAGGCTGTGACAAGGTCTTTGGGAACACCCTCACCGGCTGAATAGGCTAAAGCCAGGCCCGTTTGTCCGTCAGCAAGTCCCTGTTCCGCAGCTTTGCGATACCAAACGGCAGCCTGACCGGCATCTTTCGCTACACCTTCGCCACTACCATACATCCGGCCCAAGTTAGCTTGAGATTGCGCGAAGCCCTGTTCCGCGGCTTTGCGATACCACGCTACCGCCTGTACGAAATCCTTCAGCACACCATTGCCTTCGCGGTACATCCAGCCCAAATTGAACTCTCCGAAAGCATCACCCTGTTCCGCAGCTTTTCTGTACCAAACTGCGGCCTGGATAGGGTCCTTTGGCACGCCTTCACCGCGCTGGTACATAAACGCCAATGAATCCTGTGCGCGGGCAACGCCCTGTTGAGCACGTGCTTTCAGTTCTTCCAGCGCTCCGGCGTTGCCATCCTTCGCCGAAAGGTACAATTCGTATGGCGTCTGCTGCTGCGCGACTGCGACCGCAACCCATAATATCGACGCGAATACGGTTGCCTTCATAGCAGGAATTGTATCTCAGCCAGCGAGCGCTCGGTAGAGGGTGGTTCGGTGAAGGTCAAAAACCGGTGACAGGGCTACGTTTTACCCAGTTTCCAGCACTGGTGATATCCTCGAAGCATGACTCCCCGCATCACGATCGAGCCGGGCAAACGGTCGGGCCAGCCGTGTATCCGCGGGCTGCGTATCACTGTGTGGGATGTGTTGAATTGGCTCGCCGCGGGCATGACCGAACAACAGATACTTGACGACTACCCGGAGTTGGCGCCTGACGATTTCCGGGCAGTCTACGAATTTGCCGCCAAGCTGGGTAGACGCGTGGCCCTGTGAAACTGCTATTCGACGAGAATCTCTAGCGCAAGCTCGTCGTTCGGCTCGCTGAGTTGTACCCGGAGTCGGCTCATGTCGCGGAGGCGGGCCTCCTCGAAAGCCCGGATCGTGAGATTTGGGACTTTGCCAAGGGCAGAGGCTTCGTCATCGTGAGCACGGACTCCGACTTCTACGAACTGGCCACAACCATAGGGCCACCCCCCAAGGTCGTATGGCTGCGGCGCTGGACGCACCCAACCAGGGACGCCGAGCGTGTATTGCGCCACGAGGCGATCCGGATAACGGAATTCCTGGACGATCCCGAACTTGGCGTCCTGGACCTGGATCGCGATTGACACGTCGGGGACGACTAAGCCTGAAACCCGAAGTTGGGCGCCTTGTATCAGCGGGATACGGCCGGGATACGGGGACAGGCTACGAAACCCCGAAACTATCCTGCGAGCAGGCTCATCTGCCGTTCGTCCAGCGCTGCTTTGGCCTTGGGTCCGCGCCTCTGTGGTAGCAGACGGCGCTTCCGCTCAGCCTCCAGCCGCTTGACGAACTCCTCACCAGCCGCCGGGCGCCCCGTCCGCGTCGCCTCGCGAATCCGCTCCCAGAGCGCCGCGTCGGCGATCCCGCTACCGAGTGCCTCGCGCCACGCCCCGGATGTCCAACGCCGCTCCCATGCCGCCATATCCAGCGCGCCCCAGCGGTCATTCCCGCCAGTGTGCGCTGCGGCGCTGGACCACGGCCAGTCTGGCGCCTCGCTCACCAGGCCCGCGCGAACCGGGTTGCACTCCACATACCGCAAGGCTTCCCATTGATGGGGCTCGTCCATGGGGCAGGAGAAGAAACGGTTCTGCCAGACGTGCCCCGTCTGGCCGCAATGCAGATTCAGCCAACGCGCGTAATCCACGTGGGTTCGGCCCAGGCACTTAGCCAACGCGGCTTCAGCCGGCGGAATCGCAATTACGTGGACGTGGTTACCCATCAGACAATAGCCCACCACCCGGACCGAGCAGCGCCGGCTGTGTTGCGCGAGCAACTGGAGGTACAGGCTGCGGCCCTGGTCATCGAAAAAGACCGTCTCGCGGCGGTTGCCGCGCTGCGTGACGTGATGCCACAGGCCGGGAACCACCACACGCGCCATTCGTGCCATGATGAATTCTTGGTGGATTCAGAGCGGCAAGGGTCTCACACAGTTTCGGGGTTTCGTAGCCTGTCCCCGTATCCCCGTATCCCGTATCTCTGATCTGGACCCCTTTTCTGAGACGAAGAAATTAGGGACACTTTTCATCGAATGGGAGGAGTGTTCCGATGGGTCAAGAGAAACCGCGGCAGCACAGCCACGAGTTCCGGGTAGAGATTGCACAGCGAATGCTGAACGGCGGGTGCGTGAAGGCGCTGAGCGAGCAGTACCACCTACCGCGCAGCATGATGTACCGGTGGCGCGACGCCTATCGCAAGGACGGTCCGGAGGGGCTCCGACGCCCTATTGGCCGGCCTCCGGGCAGCGCGTCCAGACTGACCACGGTCACCAAGAGCAGCGCCGAAGAGAAGTTACGCCAGCGCATCGGCGAACTGGAACGGACAATCGGCCGGCAGAGCGTGGAAATCGATTTTTTCAAAGGAGTCTTCAAGCGACTCGAAGCGCAGCCGAAAGCCCTGCGGCGTGGCGGCGCAGCGTCTACTCGGAGGTCCGACGAGTAGGCGCGCTTGAAGACGTCTCGCTTACGGTGGACCGCGCCTGTCAACTTGGCGCCGTTTCCCGCGCCGGCTATTACCGCGTCTGGCAGGAACATGAGCCACTGCAGGCCGAAGTCGAGCTGCGCAGCCGGATCCAGCAGATCTGCCTGGCACACCGGCTCTACGGCACCAGGCGCGTAACCGAACTGCTGCGGCAACAGGGATTGCCGGTGTGCCGCAAGCGCATCCAACGGCTGATGCGGCTGGACAACCTGCTGGCGCTGCGGAATGCAGGTGGGTGCTGACGACCGATTCGCGACACACCTATGCCGTCTATCGCAATCTGGCGGCGGGCTTCGAACCGTGCGCAGTGAACCAACTCTGGGTCACCGATATTACCTACATCCGGCTACGCGAAAGTTTCCTCTACCTGGCCGTGATACTCACGCCTGGTCGCGGCGCGTGGTGGGATGGGCGCTGAGGCGAAATCTGGCGGCGGAACTGGCTCTGGATGCGCTGGGCCGGGCGCTCCAGGGCCGCAGCGTGCCGGCGGGCGCGATTCACCATTCCGACCGCGGTGTGCAATACTGTTCCGACGCCTATGTGGTAATTGCACGACGCGGGTTTTCAGATCAGCATGAGCCGCGCCGGCAACCCTTACGACAACGCGATGGCGGAAAGCTTCATGCGGACGTTGAAATGCGAGGAAGCTCGAATCCGAGCCGCTACCAGGATCTGGACGCAACGTTCGAGAGCGGATGGGCGAGTTTCTGGAAGACTATTACAACCGGCGGCGGCTGCACTCGTCATTGGGCTATCAAACGCCGGCCGCGTTCGAGGAGGCTCGGGGATGAGTTTTCCGAGGCATGGGCAAATTCTATCGCTCCGATGGGAAACGGGGGCGCGCGCCACAGCTACGCCGCGCCCGGCCATCGTTGCGATGAGTTTCCGGCCGGCTATTCCTTGGCGGGTTGCTCTCCAGCAGAGCCCGCCTCCGCTTCACCGGCCGATTACAGTCCTAAGTGGACCCATTCGGCGAGACAAACGATCAGGACTTAACTGGGAGCTGGGTCCCTAATTTCCGCGTCTCAACCATGGGGTC
>CAWJLI010000131.1:0-45590 GCA_963843095.1 Bryobacterales bacterium | reverse complement strand
GCCCTTTGTCCCAGATGATCTGCTGGTGATGCAGGAAGCCGATGCGCAGCAGCCCGTGCCACGCCTTCGTCTACGAGGCCGCCCTGCGCCACCCCGGCGTGGTGACGATGCATGAATCCAATCTGCACCACCTGATGACGGAGATCACCATCCGGCGCGACGATTGGGATGCCTACGTGCGCGAGTGCGAATATGCCGGCGGCGCGGCCGCGCGCGCCTTCGCCGAACGTGTGCGGCAAGCTCGAGATCGGGCCGGATTACGAAGGCCTGCCGATGACGCGGCGTCTGCTCGAAAACGCGCGCGGCGTCATCGTGCACAGCCATTTCATGGAATCGGAAATCCGCGCCGCCGGATTCACGGGGCCGCTCGCGGTGATTCCGCACGGGGCGTGGATTCCACCGGGTGACCGCAACGGGTTCCGCGAGCGGTTGGGCCTGGACGAGACGGTGCCGCTGGTCGGCATCTTCGGTTTTCTGAAACCGTACAAGCGCATTGCCGAATCGCTGCGCGCCTTTCGCCGTCTGCTGCGCCTGGTGCCGGAGGTGAAGATGATCCTGGTGGGCGAGCCGCACCCTGAGCTTCCGCTGGCGGCCATGATTCGCTCACTGGGGCTCTCGGCCGCCGTGCGCATGGTGGGCTTCGCGCCGATCGACGATTTCACCGGCTATCTCTCCGCATGCGACATTGTCCTTAATCTGCGGTATCCAACGGTGGGCGAAAGCTCGGGCACGCTGCTGCGGGCGATGGGGCTGGGTAAGGCGGCGCTGGTTTCCGAGGTCGGCAGCTTCGCCGAATTCCCGGATGACGTGTGCCTCAAAGTGCCGGTGGGCGCGGGCGAGGAAGACACTATCTTCGAATACCTCAACCTGCTGACGTCGCGCCCGGAAGTGGCGCAGGCGCTGGGCGGGCGGGCGCGGGATTACGTCGCGCAACAGTGCAATTGGCCGGCGGTGGCGAAGCAGTATGTACAGTTTCTGGAAGCGGTATGGGAAGGCCGGGAGTGGAAGGCGGAGGAACCGGCGCATGCCGCAGGGCAGGTTGCGGAGCAGCCGGATTCCACCGTAGAGGAGGCGGGCCAGCCGGCTTCCGCCGAACAGGCGGCGGAGCAGCGAGACTCCGTCGCGGTGGCTGCCGAGCAACCGGATTCGACGGGGCCGGCCGGGGGCCTGCTCCACGAGATGGGGCCCTACTTGCGCGGGTGGGCGGCGGATGAGGAATCGGCGGGCTACCTGGAGGCGCACCAGACGCGCCTCGAGAAGACGCTCGAGATGATTCCGCCGGGTGGCCCGCAGGATCGCATTCTCGAGATGGGCGCCTACATGCAAATGACGCCCGCGCTGCGCGACAAGCTGGGCTACGGCGCAGTGCGCGGCTGCTATTATGGCGAACCGGGCCGCGTGGACCATCGCTCGGTGACTTCGGCCTCCGGCGAAACGTTCACCTGTGAGATCGACCACTTCGACGCCGAGAAGGACCCCTTCCCTTACCCGGACGACCATTTCGCCACCGTGCTGTGTTGCGAACTGATCGAGCACCTGTTCACGGACCCGATGCACCTGATGTGCGAAGTGAACCGCGTCCTCAAACCGGGCGGCCACTTCGTGCTGACCACGCCGAACATCACCGGGCTGCGCGGGCTGGCGGCCATTCTGCAGGGCTACCATCCCGGCTTTTTCCATGCCTACCTGCGGCCCAACCAAACCGGCGAGGGCGACGCGCGCCATAATCGCGAATACACGCCGAAGGAGATCCACCTGTTGCTGGTGAATTCCGGATTCGACGTGGTCCGGCTCGAGACCGGCGAGTTCCGCGACCTGCCGCATCCCGAATTCCGCTGGGTGGTGCACCTGCTCAACCGCTACCGGCTGGACACGACGCTGCGCGGCGACGGCATTTACGCAGTGGGCCGCAAGACCGGCGGGGTGCGGGAACGCTACCCGGGGTGGCTGTACACATGAAGGCGGCGGCATATCTGAATCGACGGGTGGAACTCGACCGGGCGACCGGCAAGCTGCGGGCCGAGTTTGACATTCGAAACCAGTCCGGCGAAACGTGGCGCGCCGCGGAAGGCTTTTTCGTCGGTGTGCACCTTTTCGATGCCGACACCGGAACGTTGATCGTGGATGGCGCGCGGGTGGCTCCCGAACGCGACCTGGCGCCCGGAGAGAGCGCGCGAGTCGGCCTCGATCTGGCGTTGCCCGCGGAGAACGGGCGTTTCCGGGCGCTGATTTCGCCGCTGCGCGAGCACGTCTGCTGGTTCTACGAAAAGGGCTGGCCGTTCCTGCTGGTGGAGGCGGTAGTGCGGGATGGCGTGACGCGCCTGACGCGCGTGGGAGTGGCCACGCAGGCGGCGCTCGGCCGCGAACAAGCCGTGCGCGCGGTGGGCCGGGCCTTCGTCTACCCGTTTCTGACGCTGTGGCGCAATCGCGGATTGATTCGGGTGATGGTGCGGCGCGACGTGCTGGGGCGCTACCGCGGCTCGTTCGGCGGATCCTTCTGGACCGTGATCAACCCGCTGCTGCTGATGCTCACCTACTACTTCGTTTTCGGCGTGGTGCTTCAATCGCGCTTCCCCGGCGACCCGAGCCGCGCCGGGTTCGTGCTCTACTTCCTGGCCGGCATGTTGCCCTGGCTGGCCTTGAGCGAGGCCGCCGGCCGTGCGCCCTCGATCCTGCTCGAACACCGCAATTTCGTCAAGAAGCTGGTCTTCGCGGTGGAGACGCTGCCCGTCAACCTGGTGGCCGCGGGGCTGGTCAGCGAATTCTTCGCGGTGCTGCTGTATTGCGGGTTTCTGCTCGCATTGCGGCACAGCCTGCCCGTGACCGTGCTGTGGCTGCCGGCGCTGCTGGTTCCGCAGATCCTGCTGACGCTCGGCCTGAGCTGGCTGCTGGCGGCGCTGGGCGCCTTCGTGCGCGACCTGGGGCAGGTCATCGGCTTCCTGCTCACCATCTGGTTTTTCGTTACCCCGATCTGTTACCCTGAGGGATCTCTGCCCAAGGGCGCGGCGGCGTTGCTGACGAAGAACCCGCTCTACGTCCTGGTGCGAGGCTATCGCGCAATCTTTCTGGAAAACCGCGCGCCGGAATTCGGCCCGTTGTGGAAGCTGACGGTGGTGGCGCTGGTGGCGCTGGTAGTAGGCCACGCGTGCTTCTACAAATTGCGCCGCTCGTTCGCCGACATGCTGTAGAAGGAGGGGTGGAGAGACGCCGGGATGCGCGGCCTAGCGAGAAGACGCGCGTAACAGGCGATCAGGGATTATCCGTTGCTGCACACTCTTTCCGATGCACTGGTCCGGTTCGGCCCGGCGGGGGTCTTCGTCCTCGCGGTGCTCGATTCCTCGGGCGTGCCGATGCCCGCGGCGATGGACTTCCTGCTGATGTTCGTGGCCTACAAGTCCCCCGACCACGCCTATTTCACGGCCGCCATGGCAACGCTGGGGTCGCTGGGCGGAAACCTCACGCTGTTTCTGCTCTCGCGTCATGGCGTGCGCCGCTTCTTCAAGGCGCCCGTGCCGGGCAAGCCGGGCAAGTTCCGCGACTGGTTCGACCGTTACGGCCTGGTGACGGTTTTCATTCCGGCGCTGCTGCCGATTCCGCTTCCACTGAAGGTCTTTGTCGTCTCGGCGGGCGTGCTGCGCACGCCGCTAGCGCAGTTCGCGGCGGTGATTCTGGTGGCGCGGGTGATCCGCTATTTCGGCGAAGCGTACCTGGGGATCCGTCTGGGCCTGGGCGCGCAGGATTATCTGAGGCACAACAAATGGACGCTGGTGGGCGTGGCGGTGGGGCTGGCGCTGGCGATGGGGCTGTTGCTCCGGCTGGCCGAGTGGCGGCGTGCCGCGACGCGCACAACGTTACAATAAGCTGGAAGATCCTCCAACCTGCATGCCGAAGCGAATTGCGATCGTGGAAGACGAAGCCGAGCTCGCCTCCCTGATCGATTACAATCTGGCCCGCCACGGCTACCAGACCCAGATCCTGCGCGGCGACAAGGGGACGCTGGAGGAGTTGGAGCGCGCCAAGCCGGATCTGATTGTGCTCGACGTGATGCTACCGGATGTCGACGGATTTCAGCTTTGCCGCGAGATCCGCCAGTCGCAGGCGCTGGCGCGAACACCCGTCATATTCCTCACCGCGCGTGGCGACGAGGTGGACCGCGTGCTGGGCCTGGAGATCGGCGGCGACGACTACATCACCAAGCCGTTCAGCCCGCGTGAGCTGGTGGCGCGGGTGAAAGCGCATCTGCGCCGCGAACAAATGGACGCCGAGCCGGCGGTGACCGGCATCGGTCCGTTCCGGCTGGATCGCACCGGCCGGCGGGTGTACGTGGGCGAGCGGGAACTGACGCTGACGTCGACCGAATTCAACCTGCTGGAGTTTTTTCTCACCCACCCGGGCCGCGCCTACAGCCGCGATCAACTGCTGGATGCGGTGTGGGGGCAGGCTCACTACGTAACGCCGCGCACGGTGGACGTGCACGTGCGGCGGCTGCGCGAGCAGATTGAAGGGCAGCCGGAGAGCCCGCGCTATCTGACCACGGTGCGCGGCTTCGGCTATCGTTTCGAGGATACCGATTGACCGCCCGGATTTTTCTCAAGCTGATTGCCTGCGTGCTGGGCCTGCTGCTGCTCGCGCTGCTGACGGTGGACTACTTCACCACGCGAGTAGCCACGCAGGTTTACATCGACAGCCTGGTGCGGCAAGCCACCGACAAAGCGCGCATCCTGGCGCTTTCGCTCGATGACATCGGCGCCGTCGGCCAGCCCGCGGCGCGCGCCATGGCCAAGGCCGCCGGCGGGCGTTTGACGCTGGTGCGGAGCGATGGCCGGGTGACGGTGGATTCCGAGGCCAACGCCGCCCAAATGGAGAACCACGCCACGCGGCCGGAGATCCGCGAGGCCCTCGCGGGCCATCCGGGCTCGGCCATCCGGCGCAGCGGGACGCTGGGGATTCCTTTTCTGTACGTGGCGACGCCATGCCGCGGCGGCGCGGTGCGGCTGGCGGTTCCCTATGCCCAGGTAGAAAACCAGGTGGCGCAGATTCGGGCCAAGATTCTGACCAGCACCGCGCTGGCGTTTCTGCCGGCCATTCTGGTGGCGGCGGTGCTGGCGCGGTGGATCTCCCGCCATTTCGCCACCATCATGGCGCACGCCGGCGAGCTGGCGGGAGGCAACTTCCGCGCACGCTTGCGCGTGACCGGCGGCAGCGAATTCGGCCAACTGGCGCACACGCTGAACGACACCGCCGCCAATCTACAGCGCACGGTGGAGCAGTTGCAAACGGAGCACACCGAGTTGGAGCGGCTGGAGCGCATCCGCAAGGACTTCGTCATCAACGTCTCGCATGAGTTGCGCACGCCGCTGGCTTCGATCCAGGGCTACACGGAAACCCTGCTGGATGGCGCGCTCAACGATCCGCAGTACAACATGCGCTTTCTCGGCATCATTCGCCACAACGCCGAGCGGCTGGCGCGGCTCACCGAAGATCTGCTCACGCTCTCCCGCGTCGAACAGAAACGGCAGAAGCTGGAGTTCGAGCCGCACTCGATCGCCGGACTGATTGGGGAGGCGATGGATCTGGTGCGGCCCATCGCGGCCAAGAGCTCGATTCGTCTGGCTACCGAACTGGACCCGTCCACGCGCGAGGTCTGGTGCGATGGCGAGGCGGTTTCGCAGATCCTCAGCAACCTGCTCGACAACGCCATCAAGTACACGCCGGCGGGCGGATCGATCGTCGCGGGGGCACGCCCCGCCGGCCGCTTCGTCGAGGTCTTCGTGCGGGATAGCGGGGCCGGCATTCCGGTGGAGGATCTGCCGCGGCTGTTCGAACGGTTTTACCGCGTGGACAAAGCCCGCTCGCGGGAACTGGGCGGCACCGGGCTGGGGCTTTCCATCGTGAAGCACCTGGTGGGCGCGCACAACGGCACGGTGCGCGTGGAGAGCCGGGTGCAGGAAGGCTCGACGTTCTTTTTCACCCTGCCCGCCGAGGAAGCCGCGCTGCCGAAGGAAACGCCGGTAGCCGGTTAGCGCGAAGGCATCGGCCGCCATGGGAGTGCGCCAATGAAAATCGTGGTTCTGGATGGCTATTGTCTGAATCCCGGCGATCTGAGCTGGGACGGGGTGCGCGCGTTCGGCGAGACGCTGGTGTTCGACCGGACGCCGGCCGGCGAAGCGGCCCAGCGAGCTGTGGGCGCCCAGATCGTATTCACCAATAAGACGGCGCTGCCGGGGGAAGTGCTGCGGCGGTTGCCGGAGCTGCGTTACATCGGCGTGCTGGCCACCGGCTACAACATCGTGGATGTGGAGGCGACGCGGCGCCTGGGGATCGTGGTGACCAACATCCCCACTTACGGAACGGCGTCGGTGGCGCAATTCGTTTTCGCCCTGCTGCTCGAACTGTGCCACAACGTGGGTCTGCATGCCGATGCGGTGCGGGCCGGCGAATGGACGCGCTCGGCGGACTGGTGCTTCACCAAGGCGCCACTCACGGAGCTGGCCGGCATGACGATGGGCATTGTGGGCTTCGGACGCATCGGGCGCGCGGTGGGGAAGATCGCCGACGCCCTGGGAATGCGGGTGGCAGCCGTCGACACGAATCGCAGCGATGCCCCGCCCTACGCGGACTTCCGCTGGATGGAGATCGACGAGCTGCTGGCGGAGGCCGACGTGGTCAGCTTGCACGCGCCGCTGCTCCCCGAAACGCGGGGCATGATCGACGCGCGTGCGATCGCGCGCATGAAGCCATCGGCATTCCTCATCAACACATCGCGCGGGCCGTTGGTGGTGGACCGGGACCTTGCCGACGCGTTGAATGCGGGACGGCTGGCGGGCGCGGCACTCGACGTGATCTCGGAGGAGCCGCCGGCGGCGGATAACCCGCTGCTGACGGCGCGCAACTGCCTGGTGACGCCCCATATCGCCTGGGCCACCCGCGCCGCCCGCGCACGGCTGATGGAGGAAGCCGTGCGCAACCTGGCTGCATTCGTCGCCGGGGAGAGCCGCAACGTGATAGCTTGATCGGTAGTTGCCACGAACGGCAACCTGTCTGTCCAGCCAGTTCGGGAGCCAAGGAGTATCCATGGATCGAAGAAGCTTTCTCATCAGTTCCGCCGCCGCGCTCAGCGCCAGCTCGAGTGTGTTCGGGGCCGCCAGCGATACCGTGCGCGTCGCGGTGGTCGGCATCGGCGGCCGTGCCAGGGACCATATCGCAGGCCTCATGCGGGAGCAGAACGTAGAGATTGTCGCTATCTGCGACCCCGACGATTCGCACCTCGACAAGGGGCAGAAGCAGATCGCCGCTGCCAACCAAAAGGCGCCCCAGAATTACCGCGACGTCCGCAAGCTGCTGGAAGACAAATCCATCGACGCCATTACCATCGCCACGCCCGAACCACTGGCACTCGCTGATGGCCATCTGGGCCTGCCAGGCGGGCAAGGACGTGTACGTGGAGAAGCCCTGCTCGCACAATGTGTTCGAGGCCAAGCAGATTGTGGCGGCGGCGCGCAAGTACAACCGCATCGTGCAGCACGGCAGCCAGATCCGCTCGTCGGTGGCGGTGCAGGAGGCCGTGCAGAAGATGCGCGAGGGCCTGATCGGCGACGTCTACCTGGCGCGCGGGCTGTGCTTCAAATGGCGCGACACCATCGGCCGCACGCCGGTTTCGGCCGTGCCGCGCGGGAGTGGATTACGACCTGTGGACCGGTCCCGCGCCCAAGCGCGACTTCACCATGAACCGCTTCCACTACAACTGGCACTGGTTCTGGGATTACGGCAACGGCGACCTGGGCAACCAGGGCATCCACGAGCTGGACGTGGCGCGCTGGGGATTGGGCGTGAAGTATCCGGTGAAGGTGAGCGCCATCGGCGGCCACTTCATGTTCGACGACGACCAGGAGACGCCCAACACGCTCAACTGCGCCTTCGAGTTCGACGAGAACGGCAAGCGCACGCATGATGGAGTTCGAAGTGCGCCACTGGATGAGCAACAGCGAAGCCGGCATCGAGGACCGCGGCCACAACGGGATCGGCAACCTCTTCTATGGCTCCAAGGGCTATCTGGCGGTGGATAGCTACGTTTCCTACAAGAGCTGGCTGGGGCGCGAGCAGGCGCCCGGTCCGGCGCGCCGCGAGGGCGGCGACCATTTCGCCAACTGGCTGGAAGCCATTCGCACGCCGCAAGCGGGAAACCCTGCACTGCTGAAATCGAAGAAGGCGCGATTTCGACCACGCTGATGCACCTGGCCAACATTTCCTATCGCGTGGGCCGCACGCTCCACTTCGACGCCGCCAGCTACTCGGTGACCGGCGACGCCGAGGCCAACCAGTTGTTCACGCGCGACTACCGCAAGCCGTTCGTGGTGCCGGAAAAGGTGTAGGGGCCGGGAAGCTATTTCGCGTCGGTCGACTCGATATTCGTGTTCTCATGAATTCGAATCCGCCCCGGCTCAACGATCCAGAGTCGCCCCGCGATCGGCTCGGCGTCCAGCATGCTCAACAGATTGCTAACGATCCGTTCCATCATACTCAATGACACGCCGTTGGGCAGGCGCAACACCGCGATCCCCGGGGCTTTGTGCGGCGGAAAGCGGACGATGTCGGCAAAGTCGAGGTCAAGCGTCAATAAGCAGCGTTTTTCCCGAATGCAGGTCTCAAAGATGATCTCATCGATCGCGCCACTCAGGCCCTCCTGGGCTCGACATCATGGCCCGCTGCGGGAAACAGGCGCGACGACCGGGAGCCGATGTTCTCGTCGAGCTTGAATCTCATGCCGCGCTGCCGGGCAGATCAACGTACCGCTCGCGACTCATCTCGGCGCCATAGGCGATAGCCGCAAGAACGTCCTCACGCTTCAGTTGCGGGTAGTCCTCCAGAATCTCGTCGATGGTTGCGCCAGCAGCGAGGAAATCGAGAAGCAGTGAGACCCAGATCCGCGTGCCGCGAATGCATGGCTTGCCGAAGCAGATCCGTGGGTCCACCGAAATCCTGCTCAGAATCTCATTCATCGCCCGATAACCCCTCGCTCTTCAGGATACCAGCGCCAGGGTAGGCCACGGTACTTCGGTGGCGATCTCTTACGCCGGCCGTATTGGCGTTAAGCTGGTCGGACATGCGAGATACGGCGGTTTTGCTCATCGATTGTCCCGACCGCAAGGGGCTGGTGGCGGGCGTGGCCAGCGCGCTCTACCGGCACGGCGCAAATATTACCCACGCCGACCAGCACCAGGACCACGAAGCGGGGCTGTTCTTCATGCGCGTGGAATGGATGCTGGAGGGGTTCGCGCTGGATCCGTTCCGCGAAGAGTTCTCGCGGATCGCGGACGAGCTGAAAATGCGCTGGCGGCTGGAGTTGATGGCGGAGCGGCCGCGCGTGGCGATTTTCGTTTCCCAATACCTGCATTGCCTGGTGGACCTGCTGTACCGCCAGCAGACCGGCGAGCTGAACTGCGTGATTCCGCTGATCGTCAGCAACCATACCGAAGCTGCGCCGCTGGCGCAGTTCTATGGCGCCCAGTTCCGCCACGTACCGGTCAACGCCGGCGAGAAAGCCGCCGCCGAGGCCGAGCACCTCCGCCTGCTGCGCGACGCCGAGATCGACCTGGTGGTGCTGGCACGGTACATGCAGATCCTGCCGCCGGAATTCGTGGCGCAGTACCCGGAGCGCATCATCAACGTGCATCATTCGTTTCTGCCGGCCTTCATGGGCGCCAAACCGTACCATGCGGCGTTTGCGCGGGGCGTGAAACTGATCGGCGCCACCAGCCATTACGTCACCGAAATCCTGGACGACGGCCCCATCATCGAGCAGGATGTGGTGCGGATTTCGCATCGCGACGAAGTGGCGGACCTGGTCGAAAAAGGCCGTGACCTGGAGAAAATCGTGCTGTCCCGCGCCGTGCGCTGGCACCTGGAACACCGCGTATTGAGCTACGGGAACAAGACGGTGGTGTTCGATTAGGTTGGCAGGCGTGGCGCAGGCACTCGTGCGTTCGCCACGGTGCTACTTCGTCCGGAACACGTAGTCCCCCGATTCGATCTCGAACAGCGCGGAATCGCCTTCGGTGCGCAGGAACTTCACGCCGTGGGCGCGGGCGATGGCGCGGCCGGATTCGGTGACGGCATCCGCGCCGTGCAGATTGAGTGTGGCTTCGCCCATGGGCACATGGGAAATGTTCACCGCCTGGTGATCGGGTGCGTTCAGGTCGACTGTAGCTTCGCCCATGGGCGCGTGCGATATATTCACCGCGTGATGCTCGTGTAACGGCACCCATACCGTCGCGCTGGTGTTGGGCGGGATCGAAACCGACAGCGTGAATGCGCCGCGATCCTTCTTCCACGAGGTCGCAATCATGCCGTAGAGCGATTGGTGGGACGCTTTGACGAACGTCAGATCGCCGGCGGGATAGGGATGGATGTGGATGTGGCGGAAACCGGGATTGGCCGGGTCCGGGCGGATGCCGGCCAGATACTCATACATCCACACGGCCAGGTCGCCGATCTGCATCACGTGATTGCCGGAATTCATGGCCGGGTCGGCGGTGTCGCCGTTCCACAATTCCCAGACGGTCGTGGCGCCCTTCGAGACCATGTAGCCCCAGCCGGGATAAGTGGGCTGAGTGGCGATTTCATAGGCCAGATCGGAGCGGCCGTTATCGGTGAGCGTGCGCATCAGAAACTGCGCGCCCACCAGGCCGGTGCCGACGTGACCGTTGGTCACGCGCTCGATATTGTCGACCAGGCTGGCGAGCAGGTTGGCGCGGTTTTCGGCCGGCGCCAGATTGAAGAACAGCGGCAGGATGCTGGAAGTCTGCGTGGCGTTATCGTAGACGCCGGTGGCTGGCTTGAGGAAGCGCTTCTGGAAAGCGGCGTTGACCCGTTCGGCAAGAGCTTCATAGCCAGTCGCGTCGGCGGGTTGATCCAGCATGCGGGCATAGCGCGCCGCCAGCCGCAGCAGGTGGTAGTAGTACGAGGTCGCGATCAGCGTGGGATCGGTGACGCGGGCGGGATCTTTGGAATGGATCAGCTTGGGGTCTTCCGGCGGCACGCACCAATCGGCATATCGGTCTTTCGGCATGAGGCCGTCCTTCAGGTAGCTTCTCTCGTGCTCGATCCATTTCTTGATGGCCGGATAGGCGCGCTCCAGCACGCGCCGGTCGCCGTACTGGTCGTACAACATGCCGGGCACGAAGAGGAAGGTGCTGGGCCAGGTGATGTCGTCGTTATAGAGAGGCCAGTAGTTGGGCGCCACGTCGGGGATGCTGCCATCGGCGTGCTGTGCGTCGGCCAGATCCTGCTCCCACTTGGAATAGAACGCGGCGATGTCGAACATGTACGATTCGCTGCGGCTCACCTGCGAGCGGTCGCCGAGCCATCCCTGGCGCTCGTCGCGCTGCGGGCAATCGGTGGGAATGCTGCGGTAGTTGCCGCGAATGCCCCAGAACACGTTGTGGTGAATCTGATTCAGCATATCGCTGGAGCTGGAAAAATCGGCGACGGCCTGCATGTCGTCGTGGACCACGCGGCCTTCCAGCACGGCGGTGGTGGGTGCTGCGTCGCCGGGCCAGCCGGTCAGCTCCACATAGCGAAAGCCGTGATAGGTGAAGCGCGGCTCATAATCCTCGACGCCTTCGCCTTTGAGCGTATAAACGTCGGTGGCGCGCGCGGTGCGCAGATTAGCGACATAGAGCGAGCCATCCGGCGCCAGCGTTTCGGCATGACGCAGCCGGACTTGAGCGCCTTTGGGGCCGCTGAGGAGCAAGCGGCACCAGCCGACCATATTCTGTCCCATATCGTAAATCCAGACGCCGGGCTGCACCATCTTGACGCTCACCGGATGGAGCGATTGCACCACGCGCAGCGGCTCGGCCATCTGCGCGGCCAGCACTCCCGCAGGCGGAGTAACCAACTGCGCGCTTTCCCAGGCGGAATCGTCGAAGCCGGCGCGATCCCAACCGGCGAATTCGAGGCGGGCATCATACTCTTCGCCGTCGTATTCGTTGTTGGCGAGAATCGGGCCGTGGGTGGACAGCTTCCATTCGGGACTGGAGACAACCGCGGCGCTGGAGCCATCCTGGTAAACGATATCGAGCCGCAAGACGCCCATGGGAAAACCGAAGTTGCGGGCGTTGGCGCGGGGCGCGTAAAACCGGCCGTTGCCGAGGATCAACCCGATCGCGTTCTTCCCGCGGACGAGTTGGCGCGTGACGTCGAAGGTGACGTAGAGCGCACGCTTATCGTAATCGGTGAGGCCCGGCGAGAGGACGTGGTCGCCCACCTTGGCGCCGTTCAGGTGAAGCTCGGAAACGCCGAGCCCGGAATAGTAGACCATGGCGCGGCGGACGGCCTTGCCAACCGTAAACTCGGTGCGCAGATAGCGCGCCGGCAGGCGGCGACCGGGACGCTGCGAGTCCCCGGGCTCATCCCGGCCGATCCATTGAGCCTGCCAATCCTCGGGCCGCAACAGCCCCATGCTCCACTCCGCCGGCGCGCTCCACTCGCTGGCCTTGCCGCGCTGGTCCCACACTTGCACCTTCCAGAAGGCTTCGGCGCGGGAGGCGAGCGGCTTGCCGGAATAGACGATTTGCGCCGAGTCGGCTGAAGCCACCTTCCCCGAGTCCCACAGGTCGCCCGAGCCGGCGCGCAGCGCGCGCTCGCTCGATGCCACCAGGATGCGGTAGGCGGTCTGGTGCAGGCCGCGAACCTTCGGATTGGCGGAGGTCACGAGCCAACTGAAGCGCGGCGCGGCAACGTCGATCCCCAACGGGTTTTCGCGATATTCCAAACGCAATTGACGCGGATGAATGGAGGCCGCCGTCAAGGGAAGGCCGGCCAGAAAAAGGACGCACAGTGTGGCTCTCACGTCCACATAGTATAGGTCGATTACAGGCAGGACATGCGGAACCCGATGCGCTTGCGGAGGAAATGCGTGCGGCGTTCCATGGGCAGCGCGAGCAGCCGCCGGATCTGGTCGCGCAGCGCCGCGTCACTTTCTTTTTTGAGAGCGGCGAGGCGGGCCTTGCGGGTGATGCGCGGTTTCGGCAAGCGTTTTCTCCAGCGCCGGCAGGGCCGCCACATCGCTGGGCCGGCCGGCCGCCTTCTTGCTCTTGATGATATCAGCCAAGCCCGCGACGTGCAGGCGGGCATCGCCAAACTGGACCACGTGCGCGCGGCTGCGCAGAGCCTCGAACGAGCGGATGCCATCGATCACCGTCATGAAATCGAGTTGCAATCCATCGGCGTCACGGCTGACGCGGAAGAGACCGCTCACCGGGTAATAAGGAGTGAGGATGACCGCCTCCAGTTCCCTGGCGATGGCTTTCAGCTTGCGAAGATTGACCGGCGTTTTTCGAAACAGGAAGTCGAAATCGATGGTGGTCACGGGTGCGCCGGCCAGCGCCGCCGCGGCGTTGCCCACCAGGATGGCTTCGAGAGAATGCCGCTCCAGCAATTCTGCGATGCGCGCGAGCAGAGGCGAGGCGTCCATGAATAGTGGGATCCCAGTAGCGATTATTTCACATCGGCGAAGGGGAATATTAGAATTGAAAACATGGTCAAGAAACGGCTGGGAACAAGCGATATGGAGATCACGCCGATGGGCGTGGGCGCGTGGGCGATGGGCGGCGGGGGGTGGCAGTTTTCCTGGGGGCCCCAGGACGATGAGGAATCGATTGCGGCGATACACGCCGCGCTCGATGCGGGCGTGAACTGGATCGACACCGCCGCGATCTACGGGTTGGGGCATTCCGAGGAAGTGGTAGCGCGCGCGCTGGAAGGCCGCGCCAACAGGCCGTACGTGTTCACCAAATGCCAACGCGTGTGGAATGAGAAAAGGGAGATCTCCGGAAGCCTGAAGGCGGACTCGGTGCGGCGCGAGTGCGAAGCCAGCCTGCGGCGGCTGAAGTTGGAGACGATCGATCTCTACCAGATCCACTGGCCCGAGCCGGATGCGGATGTCGAAGAAGCTTGGACGACGCTCGCGAAACTTCGCGAAGAAGGCAAAGTGCGGTGGATCGGAGTCTCCAACTTCAGCACCGCACAGATGGAGCGGTGCCGGCGCATCGCACCGGTCACATCGCTGCAACCGCCCTATTCGGCGGTTTCGCCGGAAGTGGAACGGGAAATCCTGCCCTATTGCCAGCGCAACGACATCGGGGTGATTGTGTACTCGCCAATGAAATCAGGCCTACTGACGGGCAAAATGACGCGCGAACGTGTGGCCCATTTCGCGCCCGACGATTTCCGGCGCAATGCGCTGGCGTTTCGCGAGCCGCACCTGACACGCAATCTGGAACTGGCGGAGTTGATGAAGCGCATCGGAGCGCGGCACGGGCGGTCGGCCGGCGAAGTGGCGATTGCGTGGACGCTGCGGAATCCGGCGGTCACGGGGGCAATCGTCGGAATGCGCTCCGCCGTGCAGGCCCGCGAGATACTGGGCGCCCTGGAGTTCCGGCTGGACGCCGAGGAGATTGCGGAGATCGACGCGTTTCCGAGGTAGGGCACGCTTTAGCTTGCCCAAGAAATGAGGACGATCTCACCTCGATTTTTTTCAGATAGGACAACAGGATTTCGCCCAGGTCGCCCGCTTCGCGCATGCGGCGCATCTGCTGCACCAGGGGATAGAAGCGGAGATTGTGAAAGGTGCAATTGCGGCGGCCGGTCTGGCGGGCGAGGGCGACCAGTTGGGCGCCGTTTTCGATCCAAACACATCTACCGGAGGGCCACTTGAAGCGCCGCTGCCGCCTCGCCTGGCTGGCGGTGAAGTCAACCGCCAGCCAGTTTCTCTGCACGAATAGCGCCCCATGGCGACTAACTACCTGCAACGCTTCATGGAATGCGCGGCGTGGTTCGCCGGCCGTTGCTGGTTACCATGACTGGCGCCGGGGCCACGACCGCCGTCCTCACCTCGCTGCCTTTGTCGACGACTACGATGCGAAGGGTGAGTGTGGGCGAGCCGGGACTACTCAGTTGCATGGTGCCGGAGCAGTCGGGGTTGACGTTGTAGGTTCCCGTACCGGGGCGATCCGGAGTCGTATAACCGGAAATCGATCCGTGGATGTTGTCGGTCTGGGTCAGATTGCCATTGCCGTCGAAGTTGGTCATGGCAACTCCCACGACCGTCTCCATGATGCTCGAGCCTGGGGCCGAGGGCCTCGTGCCAGTGATCGTAAACCCATAGTCGCCTTGTAGGGTGGCATTCGTGCAAGTAGTGATGTTGTCTTGCCCCCAAAGGGCAGTTGCGGTGAGCAGTAACACCGTAAGTCCGATCTTCATTTGTTTTCTCCTCCTCAAGTGAACGCTGTTAGCGAGCTTTACTGATCGCTGGGGCAACGCAGCAACGTCACGATCCGTCACGTTTGCCAGCACCACCGGCCACGATCTAATGGGAGCTTACGCGACCGCGGAGTTTATGTCGATGGCCCGCAGGTTGCGGGTTGCTTGAATGTTTATCCCCAGGTAATTTGCGCAGAATCATTTACTTACGCTGGCATGTCTCCGGGGGACTGGAGGGCTCGAACGAAGGGTCCGCCTTCGGCAGCGGGTGATATAGTGGACTCCAGTTATGAGCGCCAACGGCCACCGACCTCACCGACTCCGCTTCGCAACCTTTGAAGTCGACGCCGGTTCACGCGAACTTTTCAAACAAGGCCGCAAAGTCAAGCTTCAGGAGCAGCCGTTCGAACTCCTTCTCGCCCTCCTGGAACGGCCCGGTGAGGTGTTGACGCGGGAAGAGCTAAAGCAACGGATCTGGCCGGACGACACGGTGGTGGATTTCGATCGCGGCCTCAATCGCGCTGTGAATCGCGTCCGTGATGCTCTGGGCGACGTCGCTGAGAACCCCCGCTTCGTCGAAACGCTCCCCAGACGAGGCTATCGCTTCATCGCTCCGGTTGAGGAACTTGACCTCATCGACGCCACACCCGTAATGAGCCGTGAAACGGAGGGCGTCACACAAGAGTCTCCGGCTCGTCCAGCGTCCCGGATGCGGGCCTTCACCGGCAAGCGGACTTTGGTCGCGGCCGCCGTGGCTTTGGCCGCGGCCCTGTTCTGGAACCCAGGAAATTGGCGAGGCCGCTTCACTGCGGCATCGCGAAGCCAGCAGATTCGTTCAGTCGCCGTCTTGCCGTTTGAAAATCTCTCGAACGACCCAACGCAGGAGTACTTCGCCGATGGAATCACGGATGAGCTCATCACCGATCTTGCCGCACTGGAAGGTGTCCGCGTGATTTCGCGGACCTCAGTGATGTCTTACAAAGGCAAGCGCCAGCCGCTTCCCGCCATCGCCGCGGCTCTGGGCGTGGACGCCGTGGTGGAAGGTTCCGTGGCACGCGGGAACCAAAGAGTGCGGATTACGGCTCAGTTGCTGCTGGCGCGCGAAGACCGGCATCTCTGGGCCGAGAGTTTCGACCGGGATCTGGGGGACATCCTCACCGTGCAGCGGGACATCGCCGCTGCGATTGCCCGGCAGATTCGTGTCCACGTTTCACCGGTAGTCGGTTCGCGCCGGACGACGATCGACCCCGCCGCGTACGACGATTATCTGCAGGGGCGCTCCTTCTGGAATCGAAGAGGTGTGCCCGACACGCTTACGGCCATCCGCTATTTCGAACGGGCCATCAGGATTGACCCCAACGCGGCGGTCGTCTGGGCCGGTTTGGCCGACTGCTATAACACACTGGCTGCCGAAGAAGGGGCTCCCAACCAGGAAGAGCTTTTCTCCAAAGCCACCGCCGCTGCGGTGCGCGCCCTGGAGATCGATCCGAACCTGGGGGAAGCTCACGCTTCCCTCGGATACACCTATCTTTTTCACGGTTGGGACTGGGCCGGCGCCAAGCGCGAACTGGATCGCGCCGTCGAACTCAATCCCAATGACGCTAGCGCCCACGACTGGCTATCGCACTATTCCGTCGCGATGCGGCAGTTTGATGCTTCTCTCGCCCACAGCAAGACCGCTTTGGAGGTCGACCCCCTTAACCCCTTGCGGCGGGCGCACATGGTATGGCACTTTCTTATGTCGCGCAGGTACGATGATGTCATCAGCCGCGGCCGCCGGATTCTCCAGGAAGCCCCCGGCCTCACCGGCGTTCTCAGCTTTCTCGGGCTAGCATACGAGCGGAAGGCGATGCTGCCCGACGCGATCGCAGTGTTCCAGCAAGCCGTGGATGCCGAGCACGGCGACCCTGCAGCGCTGGCGAATCTCGGCCATGCATACGCGGTTGCCGGCCGACACGACAGAGCACAAGCTACACTGGAACAACTTTTGGCCCGCTCGCATCGCGAATTCGTTTCTCCGGAGGTCCTGGCAAACGTTTATTGCGGGCTGAACGATCGGGAGCGAGCGATGGACTGGCTCGAAAAAGCGTACGTTGCTCGGGCGCCGGACCTAGTCTATATCGGCGTTGATGCGGTGTACGACCCGCTGCGTGCTGAGGCGCGATTCCGGGCGCTGCTTCGTAAGCTGCAATTGCCCGCCAACTAATTTCTTCGACAATCTGAAGGCAAGCTGAAGCGCACCCCACCAGCTCACGCGTTATGCCGGCTGGAAGGCGGGCACGTCGACCCAGGCGCGGCCCTCGGCGCTGGCGAGTTCGGCTTCCAGGATCTGCAACTGGCGGAGGCCGTCGGCGAACTGCGGGTATTGGGGCTCGGCCGATGGATCGTCAATCGAATTATAGAAGCGCCGGAAGACCTGCTTGAAGGTGTCGTCGTAGCCTTCGCTGTGGCCGCCGGGAAGATCGGCATACGGGCGGGCGGCTTCCTTGAGCAATGACGGATCCTTGATGAGGATCTCATTGGGCGTGTTGCGATGGCCGATCCACAACTCATCGGGGCGCTCCTGGTTCCAGGCGACGCCGGCCTTGCTGCCGTAGATCTCGATGCTGAGCCCATTCTTGCGGCCCGCCGACACCTGGCTGACGGTGAAAGCGCCGCGGGCGCGGGCGCCCATGCGAAAAATGACGCCGCCGTAATCTTCCGTGTCGATCGGCACTTCCTGATAATCTTCGGGCGCCAGCGTCTTCCCCGCGAAGGTTTCGACCGGACCCTTGGGGCGCTTGCGCGTCTTGTGGAAAGTCTGAATGTCCGCGCACAGCGATGTGATGCGCGCGCCGGTCACGTGCTCGGCCATATCGCAGAAGTGGGAGCCGATATCGGCCAGGCAGCGGGAGCGCCCGTTGGCCTTGGAGTCCAGGCGCCAGTTCCAATCGGTGTCATAGAGCAGCCAGTCCTGCGAGTAAGTGCCCTGCACCACCAGGATTTCGCCCAGGTCGCCCGCTTCGCGCATGCGGCGCATCTGCTGCACCAGGGGATAGAAGCGGAGATTGTGAAAGGTGCAATTGCGGCGGCCGGTCTGGCGGGCGAGGGCGACCAGTTGGGCGGCTTGCTCGACTGAAGTTGCCAGCGGCTTCTCGCAAATCACGTGCTTGCCGGCCTGAAGCGCGTCGCGGACCATGGGAAAGTGCAGGACGTTGGGGGTGCACACATGGACGGCATCCACTGCCGGGTCTTCCAGGATCTTGTGGTAGTCGGAGTCGGTCTTGTCGACGTGGAATTCTTCGCCGAGCTGCCGGGCCTTTTCGGCGTTGCTTTCGCCGATGGCGTAGACGTGGACGAAGCCGAGCCGGCGAATGCCTTCCAGGTGGACGCGGCCGACGAAGCCGGTGCCGAAAACTGCGGTTCTGAAACGATGCATGATGGTCTCTAATCTAACGCAATTGCTGTTAGATTGGTAGTTGCGCGAAAGGCGATGCGCGGGAGGCGGGCTCGCGCGGCGGGCGTGCGCCAGGCGCACGCGGAAACCATGCTGGTCAGGATCCGGTTCGGCAAGGCGTTGCGAGTGGGCAGGGCGCGCCGCAGGAACAAGCGGGTGGCGCTGGCGGTATCCGCTCTGTTGACGCCGGGGGCGTTTCTGGCGTCGGTTCTGGCGCTGTGGCGCATCGCCGCGGATCTGAACTTCACGGCCAAGTTCGCCATCGCCTCCGGCATGTTCTCCCACTGGCAAGTGTGGATGGTGCTCGCGGTGCTGTTGCAGGTGTGCTCGCGCATGTTGGCGCGCTACGGCAAGCGCGATGACGGCAAGCGGTCAATGACAGCTTGAGCGGGGCGCGGTAACTCATCTGTTATTCTGGACACTGAGAGATCGCCATGGCTCGCTACGCCCGGTACTCGTCTGCCAACATTTTCATCCATGACTATTTCCCGCCCGGCGTGAAGTGGCTGTTGATCGTCAACACGGTCATCTTCGTGCTGACCTATCTGAGCCCCTTCCAACTGCAGCAGCACATCCGGCTGGTACTGGCGCTTTCGGCGCAGGCCGCGGTGCGAAACCTGTTCGTGTGGCAGCTTGTCACCTACATGTTTCTGCATGGGAATATCCTGCACATACTGTTCAACCTGCTCACGCTATGGTTTTTCGGGTCGCCGCTCGAACGGGACTGGGGCACGCGCCGGTTTCTCAAGTTTTACTTCTACTGCGGGATTGCGGCGGGAGTGTGCGTGCTGGTGGTCAACATACTGCTGGGCGACTGGGGCACGATTACGCTGGGAGCCAGCGGGGCGATCTTCGGCGTCCTGGTGGCCTTTGCCGTGATGTACCCGAACCAGATCGTGCTGATGATTTCCTGTTCCCGATCAAGGCCAAGTACCTGGTGATGATCTACGTCGCCATCGAACTGCTGCTCACATTCGGGCCGAACACCGGCGTGAGCACCATCGCCCACCTGGGCGGAGCGGCTTTCGGTTTTTTGTATCTAAAGCGGGGCGTGCCGGGGTTGCCCCTGCCCGATGTCGGCGGCGCGTACGCCCAATGGAAACTCCGCCGCGCGAAGAAGAAGTTCCAGACCTTCATGAAGAAGCGCGACAACCGCGGACCGTGGGTGAACTAAGGGGGCAGGCGCCTAATGAGTTGGCGTTTGGCTGTTTCATACCGCGAACTTAGGCGCTACGAGTTGGCAGGCGGAAACGCCTGCCCCATAATAGTCTGTGCAGCACGCCTCAACGGAACTTTCGCGGGCGCGCCCGCGTATTACCATCGAGATCTTTATGACAGCCACAACCAGCCCGCTTCTGGGCCCCATTCACGCGCTCCTGGCGGAGAAAGGCTATGAAGTCTCCGAGCCAGCGCCCGATACACTGACCATCCGGGAGGTCGAAAGCGGAGTCACCGCGCGCGCGGTGCTCCAGGGCGACATCCTGTTCCTTTCGCTGGTATGCACGGTGGCACCCAAGGCGGCCATCACGCCGGAAATCATGGCGAGCATGCTGGCTGCCGACAACGGCATTTCCACTTCCTATTTCCAGCTTTATGACGCGGGCGACGGTAAGCTGGCCGTGACCCTGAACAACTTCTGTAAACTGCTGGACTGGGGACCGGAGGACGAGGACGAGGTTCTCTCCTGCGTCCATTTCCTGCTGGTGGATGTGATGACAGCGCGCAAGGTATTGAGTGGGTTGAGTTCGTAAGCGAGGAACACGATGCCATTTCTAGGCGATTTCATGTCGAGACTGGGCCGCGTGGCGCGCGGCCAGGCCAATTCGGGCGTCGATGCCATCGAGGACGCCACATTCGAAGCCACCGTAAATCAGACGGTGGCGGACATGCGGAACGAGTTGAACAACGTGGTGCGCGCTTCGGCCGTGGCCATGAGCAACTACAACCGCCTGGACGCCGAATACCAGAAGTACGTGCGGCAGGCGCAGGACTGGAAGGACCGGGCGGGCCAGGCGCTGGACGCCGGCAACGAAGACCTGGCCAAGAAGGCGCTGGCCAAGAAGGCCGAATGCGACCGCCAGATCGCGTCCATGCAACAGTCCGTCGATGCGGCGCGGCAAACCAGCGAGAAGCTGAAGAGCCAGGTGGGCGAGCTGAAGAGCAAAATCGACGAAGGCGAGCGAACCGCCACCACGCTGGTGGCGCGCAAGAACGCCGCCGCCGCGCAGCGTAAGGTGGCCGAAGCCATGGCCGGGGTGGGCAACGCCGACAACGCTTTCGCCCAGCTCAACCGCTTCGAGGATACGGTCTCCAAGGAAGAAGCCACGGCCAAGGCGTTCGACGAACTGGCCTCGACCGGCAAGGACGAGGACCTGGAAAAGCAGTTTGCCGAGTTGAGCGGCCACGGCGTGGATGCCGACCTGGCCGCGCTCAAAGCGGAACGGCAAGCCGCCAAGGCGCCTGCTCAGCCGCCTTACCTTCCCAAGGAACTGCCCAGCGGCAGCCCGTCCATCACAACTGGCGCGCAGGCCGGCGAGAAAGCCAAGGCGTAAACCGGGATGGGTCCGATCACATTCACGCTGACCGGCGTTCTGGTTGCCCTGCTGGTGGTTGTGCTGATGAACCTCTTTAAAACACCTCACGCCCCCCGCCCGCTGCGGCGCCGGTGGAAGACCTGGCCAATTTGCAGCCAACGCAAGCGCGCGCCGGCGACGTGATTTCGATCGCAGGAGCGGGCGATAACATGACCGACCTCGATTTCAACTCCGACCGCTGCACCTGGTTTCAAGCCGGCGCGCACAACTGGTTCGAGCTGAGCGGCCCCTACAAAGAGCGGCGGGTGGCGATGCGCGTGGACTCGAGCGGCGACCAGGCGGTCAGCATCTCGACCGAGGCGCGCCAGCCTACGATCGAAGACCTGGGCCTGAGCGAAGAAGACCTCGCGCAAATGGACGAGCGCCAGAACACCGGCGACTCGTTCGATTTCGACGGCAAGGTCTGGCAGTACCGGATGAGCCGCGAGGTCCAGTCCACGCGCAGCGATCAGCCGCAGCCGGCCGGATTCTACTGTTGGGAATATCGGGAGCAGAACGGCTCCGGGCTCATCTTCATCCGCAAGGAGCAGGCCGAGCCGTTCGCCGTCACGCGTTACCAAGGAATCCCCGCCGCCGACGTGACGATCTACCGGGGAAGCAAAGGCTGACCTATCGGAGCCGCGACCATAGGGAGCGGTTAATTACGAAACGGACAGCCACGCCGCATCCGGAAAGGTGGCGGCATTCGATGAATCGATCCGGACTCAAATTCCTCGCGGTATTGCTGACTGTGTCGATCGGGGTGGTGCTCACCGCCGGCCTCGATAACCTGCCGCGCAACCTGCGCCAACAAATTGACGGCGAACGTGCCGCACTCGCGAGTGCGCAACAACAGGTCGCCCAGGCGACGGCGGAAGTGACCGGCGAGGTGGCGTCGGACCGCGCGCTGTTCCACGCCATCCCTGCCGCCATCCAGTGGCCCGCCGGGCTGGCATTATCGGAGTCGCGGCTTGGCGACGCGCAGCGTGATGTGGACGAGCTGTCGCGGCTCGAAAAGCAGAATCGCCGGCAGGACCGAGAGAAGGTGGAATCGCTGCTGGCTGAGGAGCGCGGCGTGCGCGCTTCCGCGATTAGCTCGGCCACCGACATCCGGAAAGACGCGGCCCATTGGATCGAACTGAAGCAGGAACTGCCACAGCGGCTCGATCAGATGGGACGCGATTACCAGGCGGTTCACAGCTTCGATCTGGCGCCGGTCGAGGCCGCGGTCGCCAAGGGGGAAACCGATTGGCCGGAGAAGAAGCCCGATCTGGACGCGCGCGCAGCCGGACTTCACGGCATCGTCACGCAAAGCGACGTCCTGTGGCAATCGACCGCCGAACAGCGCCGGCAAGCGGCGGCCGCCGATTTCGCGCATCTCGATTTTGGCGCGCTGGTCGCCGCGCAGGACGCACTGCATAACACCGCCGCGGAGCTGCCGCAGCAGGCCGACGAAGTCCGCTCGCTCGACGGGCAGCTTTATTACTCGTGGGACAAGATTCTGGTTGACATGGAAGTGCGCGGCACCGGCAGCGCGCGCCGGTACGACCAGGAGATCCGCACCGTAAAGACGCACGTGGATGATGCCGCGGCCAAAGCCGGCACCAGCACATCCGGCGAAGCGTGGGTGGATGTCTCCAGCGCCACTTACGATGCCATGCGCAACGACCTGGGCATGGCGATCGAACACAAGCCCGCCGGCAAGTTCGATTCCGAAGCCGAGCGGGTAGCGCAACCCGCCGGCTTCGCTTACATGGCGCCGCCCGGCCAGGGGTCCAATCAATACGGCTATTGGGACCATCGCGACGGACGCGATTTCTGGGTCTTCTACGGCCAGTATGCGCTGATGCGCGACCTGCTTTTCAACCGCTCCTACCGGCCCATCGACCGTTACGAGTGGGAAGGCTACCGCAGCTCGCAGAGCAGCGGGCGGACCTATTACGGCCGCGATGAAGCGGCCGGCACGCCGAAGTACGGCTCGCAGGGCACCGTCACGCACGATCGGTACGCCGGCTCCAGCTATGCCAAAAGCGGGGGCTTCCGCGATTCGCAGTACGCTTCGAAGAGCGGCTCTTACCGCAATTCCCCGTACTCCTCGCCGGGAGCGCACGACCCGAACGCCGATCACAGCGCGCGCCACTTCGGCCATGGCGGATCGGAAGAACCGCACGCACCAGGGTTTCATGCCGCGCCGCGCCCCATGCCCCGCCCCGCCTTCCGCCCGCCCAGCATGCCGAGGCACTTCGGGCGGCACTGAAGCTACTCTCCTGTGTAAGATCGCTCCGCGAGGACGGAGGGCCGCTTCCGCGAGAGTTTCCTCAAGAGCCGGGAAAAAACCGGCTGAAAGGAGACGGCCCCAGCGCCGGCATGCACCGAATCGCGGCCCTACGTAACCGAACTTCGGAAAAGGTGGGTTAGCAAACGGCTATAGCAGGCGAGGAAGTATCACGAGGGCTAACGCGCAAGCGTCCGCACGTGGCTCTTACGTAGCAGCCCGACCAAGAGCAACAGCGCGCCTCCGCACAGGGCCATGGTCCTCGGCTCGGGGTTGTAGTCATACGTCAGGATCAGCTCCCCGCCGATCATGCCGTCGCCGCCGAAGAATAACGTCCCGCCGCTGCCGGGGCCGCCGCTCCCAAAGGAATTCTGTCTGCTCACGGCGCTTACCGAGAGAGTGAAACCCGATCCCACAGCCTCATAGTCCGAAAGGGTAGCAGCCGTGGCCAAGTTGCCGCTGAGGCCGCTGAAATCCGTCGTAGGGCAGGTTGTATTCGTCGAGTGGGCCAATACAGTGCCGGAGCACCCCAGGCTGGGATCCCCGGGGGGGGCGCCAGGGGTACTCTGACTCACAGTTGACACTGTGCCATCCGGACCGGTCATGGTCATGATGACCGTGGTGTAGGACTCCGAGAAAGTGAGGTCGGTACCGCCGATATTAGTCTGCTGGGGTTGGGCGTTGCCGCCGACGTCGGTGAGATACAACGAAACCCAGTTCAGGGGGCCAAGCAGTGTGTTGAAGTCGTTGAAGGTGCAACTATCCGTGTAAGGGGGCGCCGTTTGGGCAATGGTGCACGTCTGCGTGATTACGTTGTCCCCAAACATCGTGGGCGCGCAGACAAAGCAGCACACGAGGGAGATCAAAGCTATCTTGGTCGCGGCGGTCATCGTGCTACACAAAGACAGTCCGGTTCACGTCAACAACGGTATAGTGCTGCAAGTTCTGAGGATACTAGCAACCCCCATAAAAGTCAATTAACAAATACCCGCAAAATTAACAAAATACCCGCAGAATTCGCGCGAATGGCGGGGAAAATGGTCCGCAGTTCGTCCTTTCTTTTGAGCCATCAACCATAAGCGAATGATTGTAGGACAGTTAACTTTCTTCAGACTTTTGGGCCCGTTTGGCAGATATGGACTGGTACCATGCGGACTGGGGGATATCGGGCGTGCGGCTGACAGCCTGCCTCGGAGGGCTTTTCGCATTCGTCCGGCGACCCATTTTCCCGGACGCGAAGCACAACGGGACTTGGCGGCGGAACTTCCGACATTGCCGGCGCACGGTATTCCGCTCGAACGTCGGCGTCGAACTGGCGGTCGAAAAACGGACGAAGGATTTCCCCTCGCCATGGAGGCGGACAGAGTTCCGGTTGGCGTGCGGCTGGCTTCCTGAACGATTACACCGCGGCGGAATACCTCTGGTAGTCCGCCCGCGAACAGGCGTTGTACAAGATGCGCCGCACCTCGGGCGCGTAGAACGGCTGCGACAGCAAGTCGTAGGCGCCCAGGTTGAGGGCTTCGGCCCAGAATCGGGCGTCGGCGTGGGGATCGGTGACGATCACCTCCTGGTCGCCTGGGAGCTCGCGGGCCAGATGCAGAACATCCAGCCAGGTTGCATCGGGTAGTATGGCTTCGGTCAACAAGACATCGTAGTCGCACTGCTGAAGCAGGGTGCGTGCCTGCTGGTAAGTTTCGACGTGCTCCAGGGCAACGGGAAGAGATCCCAGCATCCGCGAAAGTTGGCGGGCATCGTCATGACGCCCGGAAATGAAGAGTATCCGAGACCTCATTGGTGCACACTTGCCTTTCTTGATTTTTCTTTTTTCATTCTAATGCCGAATTACTAAGGACGGGTGACAAAATCCTGGATCGCGAGGCCGGGAAACGCTTCCACTGCGCGAATTAACACTTTTCCCCGATGTCCGGCTAAGTGGTGAACGGCGGAGAGGGAATTCTCAGGTGTTTTTGCGGACATCCGGGAACGGAGAAGACGGCCGGCCTGACGCCCGGCTGCGCCGATTGCCAATCGGCGCGCAGGTCAGCAACCCGTTCCACATCAAGCCGTCTTCTCGTGCTTCATAACCGCCACATAGCCCAGGTTGCGGTAAAGCTGCTGGGAATCCAGACCGAATCCCACCACGAAGCGGTCGGGAATTTCGAAACAGCGGTAATCGACGGGCACCTGCACGATGCGGCGGCTGGTCCGATCGAGAAACGTACAAACGGCGAGCGAATTGGGAGCGCGGCCCGCCAAGTTCTGCAAGAGGTAGCGGAGCGTGAAGCCGGTATCGACGATATCCTCGATCAGCAGCACGTCCTCGCCTTCGATGCTGTCGTCCAGGTCCTTGGCGATGCGCACCACGCCGGGAGCGCCGCTGCGATTGGAGAAGCTGGAGATACCCAGAAAATCCATCTTGACCGGGACTTCGATCGCGCGGGCCAGGGCGGTGAGAAAGAACACCGAGCCTTTGAGCACGCCGACCAGCTTCAGGGTCTTGCCCGCGTAGTCGCGCGAGATGCGGGCGCCCAGCTCGCCGATGCGCTGCGCGATTTCCTCTTCGGTAAACAAGACCCGTTCAATGCCGGGCGGCGGAGGGGCGCTCATGCGGTCACCGGACGCTGGGCAAGGCCGTACTTAAAGACGAGGTTCTCAAAATCCTTCAGATAGAACACCTGGATGTTTAAGTGGGGATACAGCTCGCGCAGCAAACGGACTTTCCGGTTCTTGCGAGTTACCAGCGACTGTTTCATGGTGGTTAGCTCCACGTATAAGTCGGATTCCGGCAGATAGAAATCCGGCGTAAACGATTCGGCCGGGTTGCCATCGCGGTCGTACTGGATGGGGAAACTGCGCGGCTCGTATTCCCAGGCAATGCGGTAAAAATCGAGCAGGTTGGCGAACATTTCCTCGCTGGGGTTCGCGAAGATTTTCTTGCGAATGGTGATTTTGTCGGGCGGCACGATGCCGTAGCGGGCGAGGCGGAGCCGCATCTGGAACTGGAGCTGGGCTTCGGCGGCGGCGGAGAGAAACCCGCGCTCGGTCAGGGCCAGCGTGGCGGCGGCGTGGCCGATCAGCTCGGCCATTTGTTCGCCGCTGACGGTCTCGGCATTCAGCAGGAGGTCGAACAGGTCGGCGGTGGCGCGGGCTTTGCCAAACCTGGCTTTGCGGGCGGCGCGGTCGGCGGACTCGATCGCCAGCAGGCGCTGGCGCGCGGCGGCGCGTTCCAGGCGGCAATCCAGCATGATGTTGCCGATGCGCACGTTTTCCGGGGCCACCACGTGGACGCGCAGCATGCCGGGGAAGTGTTGCGACTGCAGTTCGCCGCCGGCGGCGCAGTAAACGATATGGTGAGCGGTCGCCAGGCGCGCCAGGACGGAAGTGGCCAGACTGGCCCAGGCCTTGTCGGGGATGCGGGTTTCGGCGCCGAATTCCTCCGCGGCCAGAGCCTCCAGCCGCGCCTGCGTGAGCAGCTCGAAACCCAGCCGCTGCGCAGTGATGCGCGCGACCTCCTCAAACCTGCACCCCGGATGCCCAGAAACCGCGATCAGCGCCATGTCCCAAGCTCATGATAACGCCACTCGCGAGGATCGCCGGGCGTGGGTCCGATGCGGCGCCTGACGAGCGTGCCCGGCCCCTACGAGCCCGCTGCGGGGGCGAGGTACGCCTCGCCCCCGCGTCCGCGCGACAAAACGCTATCGGAATCGCGAAATGGCTATGCTTGGGAAAACCAAGGGCAGCTCTACAGCGCGCTCTGGCGGGCACGTTTCAGGGCTTCAATGGCTACACCGCGGGCTCCGGCGGTGTCGCCATTGGGCATGATGTAAATCGGAATGCCGGCCTGCTCCTCCCGTTGCGGCGGCATGCCCGTGCGAATTTCCTGGATGAACCAGCGCTGGAATTCTTCCCTGGTTTCCAGGGCGCCGCCGCCCACGATGAAGGCGTCCGGATCGAACGTGTTCACCATCTCGTCGAAGAAGAGTCCCAGGGCGTGGGCCTGCACTCGGAAAATCTCCTTGCACATAGGGTCGCCGTTTTCGGCCAGGCCGCGCACCAGCTTGGCCGCATTGTGCAGGTTGCCCATGGCGCCCAGTTGGTGGCCCGGATACTTGGGCAGGAAAGAACGGCAGGAAGGATCTTTCGATCGCCGAGAGCGAGCACACCGATTCCAGGCATCCCGTGCGCCCGCAATTGCACCCCGGCTGCAGGCCGGCGATGGCGGCGATGCTCTGGTAGGGAAGCAGCACGTGGCCGAGTTCTCCGCCGAATCCCACGCGGCCCTTCACAACATTGCCCTCGATGATGATGCCGCCGCCCAGGCCGGTCCCGATCACCACCGTCAGCGTGGTCTCCCGGCTGCTGGCGCCGAAGATATTGAAGTGCCCCCACAGCGCTCCGGCATTTCCATCGTTCAAATAGGTCACCGGCATGCCGAGCTTCTTTTCCAGACCGGCGCGGATGTCGAACGAGGCCCAGTCCGGATGCACGAAGTTGGTCGAACCGCGCGCACTCAGCACGCCCTCGGCATTGGCCGGACCGGGAGTGTCCAGACCGGCGGCGACCACCGGTCGAGCGCCACGCCCGCCTTTGCGACGGCGACCTTGAGGCCGTCCTCAATCTGCTGGAGGCAGATTTCCGGCCCCTGCCGGGCCAGTGCGGGATGCTCGCACAGCCCCTCGATGAGGAACTGTTCCTGCCCGTTCACCAGGGTGTAGTTGATGGCGGTTCCGCCAAGATCGATTCCGGCGACTATCTGCACGCTGTTTCCCCCATTTCGCTGGTTTGGTGCCCAAACGTTCCACATTAGCAGGATTGCCGCCGGCCTGGATTCGAGAACAAGGCGGAGGGTGCGCGACAACAGACTGTGGCGCGCCTGCGGGGATGTGTGCGGAAATAGCCGCTCTGATCAGCGGCACCGCTCCCTCTGGTCGCGGCTCCGGGTGTGCATTCGGCGCCGCGACGGCCAGGGGGCGGCCTACGCAGAAGTTATGGCGCGCCGGGTGGGGATGTGTGCGGAAATAGCCGCTCTGATCAGCGGCACCGCTCCCTCTGGTCGCGGCTCCGGGTGTGCATTCGGAGCCGCGACGGCCAGGGAGCGGCCTACGCAGAAGTTACTGAACAGCCCTACTGCACCCAGACCGTCACGCCGTTTTGGCTGATCTGCTTGCCCACCTGCACCGTAATCGGGATCGCGCCGGAGGCCGTCGTCGGCGGCACCACCGCGTCCACCTGCAACACGCCGGCCACCAAGCCCGGCGCTTCGCCGATGAAGACCGTCTGCGCGGGCTGGTTGCCGATCAGTACCGCTACCGCAAGCTGAGGCGCCGGCGTTAGCGGACCAGACCCGGAGGTGTTCACCGTGGTTACCGCCCCGGTGGCTTCGGCGGGAGTCGTCAACCCTTCTCCAGTGAGAAAGATCTGAATCGTGCTGCCCTTGGCTGCCGGGTTCGCCTGCGTGTTGACAGTGCTGTTGCCGTTGAGAATGGCGCCGGTTCCGCTGCCGGTCGAGCCCTGCGTGAAGATCCCGGGCGCGGAGGCAGCCAGTTGCAGGGTGAGATCGTTCGATGTTTGCCCGGCGAACTTCACCTCCACGAACGGTTCTTTGTTCCCCGAGAGCCCGTAGGGCACGATAGCGTTGATCTGGGTCGCGCCGACGTAAGTCAGAGGCGCCAGATAGCCGCTGAAGCTGACCGTAACCCCGCCGATCGAAGTCGACACCTTGCCCGTCGAATCGAGCGTCAGGAACGAGGGATTCGTCGGACCAATCGAGGTTCCGAAGATGGACACGATCTCACCCGGCGAAACCGGCCCGCTCGAGAAGCTGGCCGCGTTCAAGACCGACGCGATGGTGGGCAGCGGGGCGGTCACGCTCAAAGACACGTTCACCGTCAGCGAGCCCTCTGTGCCGCTCACCCCAACGATGGTGATAGTGCCTGTATACGGCGTGGCGTTGGCCGCGAGGCCCGCCGGGTTCACCTGCACCGTCAGGATGGTCGAGGTGGATGTGGACCCGGACGTCGGGGTTACCGAAAGCCAGTTGCCCGAGCTGCTGGCGCTGGCCTGGAAGTTAGCCGCGCCACCAGTCGCGCTGACGGTCAATTGCCCTGGCGCCACAGTGCCGCCGCTGCCGGCCTGGAAAGCGAAGCTGAGCGACCCGGGGCTCACCGAAACAGCCGGCTCGCTCAATACATCGAGCGTCACCTGCACTACCACGGCGTTGCCGCCGGTGGGCGTGATCGTGATGCTGCCGCTGTGGTTCCCGGCGCTCAGGTTGGTCTGATTCACCGAAACGGTCAGGCTGGTTTGCGTGGTCCCCGAGGTCGGGCTGACCGACAGCCAATTGCCGGTGCTCGAGGTTGCCACCGTGAATGGCACCCCGGCGGACCCGGCGGCGCTCGATACCGTCAGCGTCTGTGTTACCGGCGCGGAGCCCCCGGACACCGCCGAGAAACTCAGCGCGGAAGCGCTCACCGCGATGTTGCCGCCGGTTGTACCGGTCGAGTTGACCACCAGGTTCACCGGCACGGTCAGCGACGCGCCGTTGGCGGTCAGACCGATGTCACCGGAGTAACTGCCCGCCGCCAGCCCGGCTGGATTCACCGACACCGTCAGCCCCTGATTGGTAGACAGGTTGCCGGTGGGCGAAATCGAAAGCCAGGTGCCGCCGGCCGGCGTGGAAACCTGAGTCGCCGCCGTAAACACGGTGCCGGCGGGACTGGAGCTGACCGTCAACGTCTGAGCGGCCGGCGCGCTGCCCCCCACCTGCGCGGCAAAGGTCAGCGACGGCGCGCTGAGGGTCAAGCCGGTCGGGTTGATCGCCCCCGACACCACCAGAACCACGGGCACATAGAGGGGCTGCTCGCTGCCTCCCGTGATCGTAACGTTGCCCGCGTACAGACCGTTGTTCAGCGAGCTCGAGTTGGCCGTCACGGTGACGGTAGCCGGCGTGTTGGTGACGCCGCCCTGGATTGTCGCGCTCAGCCATGTTTGGTCGGTGGACACGCTGACCGGCAGCGCCGTGCTGCCGCTGGACGTGATCTGAATCGTGGCGTTCTGCGACGCCGCGCCGCTATTGAGGATCACCGTACTTGGGTTGGACGACAGTACCTCGCCCGACGTGACGACGAAAGTCACTTGCAGCGAAGGAGGGGGATTCACCGATACCCCGTTGGCTATGATCCCCAATGCCACGGTCGCGGTGTACGTCCCGGGCGACAGATACCTGGGATTGGCGTAGATCGTGACGGGCGAACCCGCCACGCTCATGCTGCCGCCGACTTGGGATGAATTCAACCAGGCCACGCTCCCGCTGTTGGCGCTGTAAGTCGGCGAATTCGCGATGGCAAAGCTGCCGGTGCCCGCAAACACGATCTGCTGGGTTACCTCGGAGCCTCCCGATTGCGCCACGAAGTTCAGCGCGGTGGGCGCCACGTACCCCGAAGTGGTCCCGCCGGCGCCGCTGCCGGCCGTCAGGTTCACAGTCACCTGCTGGCTTACCGATCCCACCTGGACCTCGATGGAGCCGGTGAACGACCCCGATCCGCTCAAGCTGGTGTTGGCGGTCACGGTCAGAAAGGCCTGTCCGCCGGCCACGATGCTGTTCGCGCTCAGCGACACGTTCAGCCAGTTGGTGGAGGGCGTCGCTGTGAACGCGCCTCCGGAGGCGCTGCTCACCGTCACCAACTGCTCGTAACTATTGGTAGAACTCAGGCTGATTGGATTGGGCGAGATCGTCACGCCGCCCGAGGTTGAGCCTGACACCGTCAGGGTGACGGCAAGGCTGGCGGAGCCGCTGGAATTGCTGGTGTCGGTAACGGCTACGGTGCCGTAGTACGTGCCGACCGCCAGGTTGGTGTAGTTCACCACCGAAATCGAAAGCGTACTGCCGTTGCCGAGACCGCTCGCGCCGGAGCCGTTGTTCACCTGGAGCCAGTTGGTCGCCGTCGCCCCGCTCGGGTAAGAGACCGCGGCGGAGTATGCGTCGTTGTTCGGCGTGGTCAAGGTCACGCTTTGCGCGCTGGCGGGGGACAAGGCGCTGTTGGAGTACGTCCAGGCCAGCGCGCTGGGAGTGAGGGTGACCGCGCTCGCGGTCACGTTCAACGTTACGTTGATGATCAGCGATTGGCTGCTGCCGTAGCTCACTGTTGCGGACGTGTTATAGGGACTTGCCGCCGCCGAAAGGCCCGCTGCGTTGGCGGTGAAGGTTAGCATCGCCGGCGCCGTGTTGGTTACCTGGTTGGTGGCCGACTGGACCGAAAGCCAACTCGCGCCCGTCGAGGTGGTGAATCCGACCGCCGAAGAACTGGTCGTGGACAGACTGACGGTCGTCGACACCTGAGCGCCCACCGCCGCGGTCATCGCGTTGGTTCCGGTAAGGGCGGACGGGGTCGGCACCAGCACCGGGCCGGTGCTGCCGTTGGTGTTGTATTGGACCGTGAACGTTACCGATTGCACTCCCGAGGGCGATACCCCGACCAGCAGCACCGACGCGGTGTGAAGGCCTGGCGACAGCGCCCCGGCGGAACAGTTGAGCCCCATCGTCAATGTGATATGGCGTGTGATAGTTATTGCTTCCGCCGGTGCAGGAGCCGCCAGGGACGGCCGTGTTGTCGCTGCCGACCTGAAGCCAGTGCCGATCGCTGCCCTGGTATGTCACGAACACCGCTGAAGCTGATCGGCGCCGCGGGACTGGCCGAATCCTGCGAACCGGTTACGGTCACGGAACCCCCGCCGCTCGACAACGTGAAAACGGTGGTGGGGGTAGGGCAGGTAAAAGCCGGCGTGGCGGCCTTGGCCAGCCGCGGCATGGCGGCCAGCAGAGCGAGGGAGAGAACGATTGCGGTCTTCTTGATTGCGGCGAAAGCGGCGTCCATGATTTCTCCTGCGAACCTTATCGAAAGCGTGATAGTACACGTTGTGCTGAAACATACTACTTGCAAATCTCAATATCCAGAACTATGGGGGAGGGACGGACGCGGCATCTATTATTGTACGTCTATTTTCAGGATTTGGAAAAGATTACTGTAATCGTCGGTCCACAGGCGGACGCGCCGCGCCCGGGAAACGGGGTTCGAGTTGGCGCGAATCTCGTTGTCGAAATCGCCGGGCGGCGCGACGACGAGCACCCAGGTAGCGGCAAACACTCCCGCCGCATCGTCGTCCTCGGTGTCCACCACGCGCGCCCGCCGCCCGCTGGAGCTGGCTTCGCCCGCCAGCACGGGCAGCAGGTCCAGGTGCTGATTGGAAATATGCACCGCCAGAATGCCGTCCGGGCGCAAATGCCGGAAGTAAAGATCCATCGCCTCGCGCGTGAGCAGGTGCACCGGAATGGCGTCGCCCGAAAACGCGTCCACCGCCAGCACATCGAAATTCTCCGGCCGCTCGCGCTCCAGCGACAGCCGCGCATCGCCCATCGCCACGTCCAGTTTGCCGTGGCAGTCGGCCAGAAAGGTGAATTGGCCGCGTGCCACCTGCACCACCAGAGGGTTGATCTCGTAATAGCGGTAATAATCTCCCAAGCGCGCGTAAGCAGCCAGCGTGCCGGTGCCGAGGCCAATCACGCCGACCCGGATGGCGCGCCCCTTCCCCCGTGTCTCGAATTGCCAGTCCCACGCCGGTATCGGGGCCATAGTAGGTGGTGGGCAGGTCGCGCTTGGCCGGGTTTAAGAATTGGTTGCCGTGGGTTATGGTGCCGTGCGTCAGCGTGCGCGTGGCATTGAGCGCGGTCGGCGGATCGCTATCCTTCACCGTCAATTCCCCGTAAAAGTTGCGCACGCGCAAACGGACGCCGCTCATCGACTTTTGCAAATCGATGGCGACATACACCGCCAGCGCCAGCGTCAGCGCCAAACTGGCGATGGACGCCGGCTGCGTCCAGCGCCGGAACCAGTCGAGCGCCGGGTCCGTCTTCAGCACCGCCAGGATCAACGCCGCGCAGCCCACCAGCGCCAGCGGCATCTCATAGTAACCGTTGAATACGTGGGGAGCCAGCAAACCGACCGCCAGACCGCCCAGCGCGCCTCCAGCCGCGATCATCAGGTAAAAATGAGTCAGCAGCCGTGGCTGCGGCTTCAGCAAGGCCAGCTCGCCGTGGCACACCATCGAGCAGGTGAACAGCCCGAGCGAAAACAGAACCACCACCGGCCGGATGGGCATGTTGTCAGTGCCAGCCGCAAACGCCATCGACCCCAGCGCCACCGCCAGCAATTGCAAATACGGATTGCGCCGGTACCAGCCGTCGCCGGCGAAGCACAGGATGAAACTCAGCAGATAAAGGCTGAGCGGCAGTATCCAGAGGAAGGGCACCGCGGCCACATTCTGCGACACGTGGTTGGTGACCGCCAGCAGCAGCGCCGATGCACACGCCGGCAGCGCCAGCCACAGCGCGTACTGCCGGCGGGTGGGTTTCGATTGCTCGCCTTCCTCCGGTGCCGCTTCCCGCAGCGCCGGCGACCCCAGCGCCGCCGTGGCGCACACCAACGCGAACGCCAGGTATCCCCACGACCACATGCGGGCCTGTTCGTGCGTGGTAAACACCGGCTCGAACAGAGAACGGATAGCTGAGCAGGGCGAACATGGAACCGGCGTTGGAAAGCGCATACAGCCAGTAAGGCATCGATCCGGCGAAGCGCCGCGCGTACCACGCCTGCACCAGTGGCCCGGTGGTGGCCAGCAGGAAGAAGGGCAGCCCGATGGTGCGCCCCAGCAGCGCCAGGATGCTCCACGTTGGATCGCCCGAATTTTGCGGTTGCCAACTTGCGCTCGGGTACACCGCCAGCGTCAGCAGGCTCAAGACGAGCAGCGTCACATGAATCGCCGCCTGCGCACGTGGCTTCACGTAGCGGACCAGGGCATGCGCGTACAGGTACCCGGCCAGCAGCGCCACCTGGAAGAACACCAGGCAGGCCGTCCACACCGCCGCCGAGCCGCCATACCAGGGGAGAATGATTTTGCCGATCACCGGTTCCACCTGGAACAGCAGAAAGGCGCTCACCAGGATCGTCAACGCGCAAATCGGCATCTACACTCTTACCTTTTCGTCCGCCGCGGCTACCATTTCAGCACGGCTGCGCTGACCGGCGCTTCGCCGACGGGGATCATGGTGAATAGAGAAGCGCTCTTGTAGCGCAGCACGCGATCGGAAGACGAAGCGCTCAAGCGGTCGAGGCGAATCACCGCCATGTCGCCGGACAGCTCATTCAGCACCAGCGCGTACTGGTTGTCGGGCGTAGTGAGAATCGCCCCCGGCCCGGTCCCCACCCCGACCACCGCCGACAGGTTCTGGTTGGCCAGATCGAGCACCGTCACGCTGTTGGTTTCCGGGTTAGCCACCAGCAGGAAGGGCGGCGTATCGGTGACCGCCATGGCGCCCGGCGCACGTCCGGCGAGCACGGTCTGCCAGACCTCGGTGTTATAGGGGAACACAATCGCCACCGCGTCCATGCCGGGGCCGCTCAAGAACACTTGACCGCCATCGGACGTAATGGCGTACCGGCGCGGCTCAAAGGGCAGCGGCAGCCTGACCATGGTCTTGCCGCTGGCGACATCGAAAAAAGTGATGCTGCGGCCGGCGGCATTGGCCGCCAGCAGCAGCTTGCCATCGGTGCGGAAGCGGACGAACTCGGGGACAGCATCCCAGCGCAGCGTCCGCTCGACGCGCGCCGCATCGAGTACCGCCAGAACGATGGCCTTGTCCTGGCGGCAGGCTACCGCCGCTCTGCCGTCTACGCTCAGATCAAAACCGTCGGGAGCCGAGTTCAGGCGGATACGCCGCGCAGCCTTAAGCGAATCGAGCGGCGCTTCCACCAATGCCGGCGGATCGCGATAGAGAATCCACAGCGCCCGGCCGTCCGGCGCCAGGCGCATCTCGACCGCCGTCGAGCCCGCTCGCAACCGCCGGCTCACCGCCAGCGTGGCGCCATCCAGCTCATACACGGTCCCGTTGGCGGGAGCCAGCGCGTAGACGATCGGCTTCTCCGGATGCGCAATCACCAGGGCCGGCGCGGCATCGAGCGCAATCTGCTTGCGCACGCGGAAGCGGCTCAGGTCCACCACCGCCACGTTGCGCCCCTGCCGGTTAGCCACGAAGCAGTAGCCCGGGTATGCGGTCGCCTTCCGCCTGCCGCACGCCAGAGCCCAGGCCGAGGCCAGCAGCAGGCTGCGGCGCGAAATCATCCCAGCCCCGCCTCGCGCAGAAAGCGGGCCGCCTCTTCCGGCGGGGTCGGGTTGATGTAGAAGCCGGTGCCCCACTCGAATCCCGCCACTTTGGTCAGTTTGGGAATGATCTCGATGTGCCAGTGATAGTAAGCCAGCGGCGCTTCCTGAATGGGCGCGCTATGCACGATGAAATTATAGGCCGGCCGCTCCAGCACCTTGTCGATCTTGCGCATGGTGGAGCGCAGCACCCAGGCCAGATTATCGAGCAGCGCGGGGTCGGACTCCTCGTAGTGCGAGGCATGCTGCTTGGGCAGAATCCAGGTCTCGAAGGGAAAGCGCGGCGCGTAGGGCGCCAGCACCGTGAAGCGGTCCGTCTCCGAAATCAGCCGCGCGCCCGCCGAGCTCTCTTCGTGGATGATGTCGCAGAAGATGCATCGCTCCTTCGCCTCGTAGAATTCGCGCGACGCGTCCACTTCCTCTTTCACCACGCTGGGAATCACCGGCAGCGCGATCAGTTGCGAATGCGGATGCTCGAGCGAGGCGCCGGCCGCCTCCCCGTAGTTGCGGAACAGAATGATGTAGCGGAACCGCCGGTCGCGCTTAAGATCGTTGACGCGGTCCTTGAACGCGTACAGCACCTCCGCGATCTGCTGTTCCGGCATGTCGGAGAGAGTGGCCGCATGGTCCGGCGTCTCGATGATCACTTCGTTGGCGCCGATGCCGCTCATTTTGTCGTACATGCCTTCGCCTTGCCGGCTCAGGTTGCCTTCGATGCCCAGCACCGGAAACTTGTTCGGCACCACGCGCACCCGCCATCCAGGCTGGTCGCGGCCGCTGCCGTTGCGGTAAGCAAGCACTTCGGGCGGGGTCTTATTCTCATGACCGGAATCGAACGGGCAGACCGTCTGTCTAGCCGGCGGCACCGGCTGGCGAATGAAATCTCCGGGACGCTTGGCGCGGTCCGTGGCAATGATCACCCAGCGGCCGGTGATCGGGTCTTTGCGCAACTCAGGCAATCGGGAACGTCCTTCCAGGTAGGGCCATCGGCAAACACCTGATTATATGTCACGGACGTGAAACGCGTCGCGCCTCCAGGAGATTTGGGGAGGGTTCGCCAACATTACGCTGACAATATCGAAGCGCATCCGGGCCTCCTCGACCTGCGCGCGGCGGCCGTACTCGCGGGCGGCAATGGCGATGCGGCGCTGTTTCTCCCGGCCGACGGCGGCGTCGGGCGCGCCGAAGTCGGCGCTCGATCGCGTCTTCACCTCGACGAAGACCAGCGAGCCGCTCTCCCACGCCACCAGATCGATCTCTCCCGCTCCCGAGCGGGCCACATAGTTGCGCGCCACCACGGTGCAGCCGTGTCCGCGCAGGTAACGGAAAGCCAAGTCTTCGCCTATGCGGCCATGGTTGCCCGCCAGGGTGCGCCGCCGCAGCAGGTCCGCCGCGCGGTAGAGCCATCCGATCACTCGATCACTTCGAATTCGAATTCCATCACCTTACCCCGCACCACGTAGCACAAGTAGTATTCCCAAAAGCGGCGGTAGCGCGGGAAGCGGTTGACCAGGAGTTCGAACCCGAGCCACCTCCACAGAGCCAGTAGCTTGACGCGCACCGAAATCTCACGAAATCGCACCGCTGTATAGTAGCCGAAACCGCCGTGCTTTTCGCCGAAATAGCGGAAGCTGAAACTGTTGAGGTGACTCTTGTGGGTAGGGTCGCAGAAGGAGCTGAAATCGGTGTAGTGCGGCGTTTCGATGCGAACCGTCCCGCCCGGCCGCACCAGGCGGTGGAACTCCTCCATGGTGCGCATGACGTCCGCCACGTGCTCGATGACGTGGATGGCGGTGAGGCGGTCGAACGAGCCGGCCGCGAACGGATAGGGAAAGCGATCGAGATCGACGATCACGTCGGCGCGGCTGGCGGGATTGCGATCGATGCCGATGGCACCCGGCTGCTTGTGAATTCCGCAACCCACGTCGAGGATTCTCATCGGTCCTGTTGCCGCTGGTAGACGTTCGGTCATAGGCAATTGGTCAACCGCTCCCTAACGGTCGCGGCTCCGTTCGGCGTTTCGGAGCCGGGCCCAGAGGGCACTCCGTCAGGGGGCGGTTGTGGCGCGAGCGAGAGCGCCGCCAGGCTTATTCTGATTCTGCCGCTACCGTCAGGCATTCCTCCAGTGTCTCAAGAGCGAAGGCGCATTGCTCGCGGGTGACGATGAGCGGTGGGCAGAGCCGTAGGCTGTTATCACCCGCGCCCAGGATCAGCAGGCCGCGCTCGAACGCCAACTGCACCACGCGGTCGCGCAGTTCCGGCGCACCATCGCGCGTCTCCCGATCGAGCACCAGCTCGACGCCGATCATCAGCCCCAGCCCGCGCACTTCACCAACGTGGGCGAAGCGGTGCGGCCACTCGCGCATGCGGTCCATGAGATACGCGCCCATGCGCGCGGCATTGGCGATCAGCTCTTCCTCGAGCAGCGCGATGGTTGCCAGCGCGGCTGCGCAGGCCACCGGGTTGCCGCCGAAGGTGGAAGCGTGCGCTCCCGGCGGCCATGTCATGAGGTCGGCGCGCGCCACGGTGGCCCCCAGCGGCAGGCCGCTGGCGATGCCTTTGGCTACTGCGATGATGTCGGGCACGGCGTCAAAATGATCCGCCGCCCACATCCGCCCGGTGCGGCCCATTCCGCTCTGCACTTCGTCGAAGATCAACAGAATTCCGTGCTGGCCGGCGACTCGCGCGAGTTCGTCGAAGAACATCTGCGGCGGCACGACGTATCCGCCTTCGCCTTGCACCGGTTCCACCACGATGGCGGCGGTTTCCTCCGGCGGCGCCACCGTCTTCAGCAGCGTGTTTTCGATGAACCCGACGCACTCCACCGCGCAGCTCTCTTTTCTTTGCCCGAACGGGCAGCGGTAGCAGTTGGGGTACGGCGCGTGGACCACGCCCGGGATGAGTGGTCCGAACCCCGCGCGCTGCACCGCCTTGCGGGCGGTGAGCGAGAGCGCGCCCATGGTGCGGCCGTGGAAGCTGCCATAAAACGCGATGATCTTGTCGCGTTTGGTGGCCCAGCGCGCCAACTTGATGGAGCCCTCGATGGCCTCCGCGCCCGAATTGCCGAACGATACGCGCCGCGCCAGGCCGCCGGGCGCGATTCCGGCGAGCTTCTCCGCCAGCGCCACCATTTCCTCGTAATAGAAATCCGTGCCCGACATGTGCATCAGCCGGGCAGCCTGCTCTTGCACCGCCTTGACCACCCGCGGATGGCAGTGGCCGGTCGCCACCACGGCGATGCCGGCGTTGAAATCCAGAAAGCGGTTCCCATCCACATCCTCGACGAGGGCGCCTTCGCCGCGCTCCGCCACCAGCGGATACGCACGCGTGTAGGACGGCGACACCACCTGGCGGTCGCGCTCGATGACAGCGCGCGCGCGCGGCCCGGGCAGCGGCCCATTGATGATTGGAAGATCGGGACGCACCTGATCCAAGGTCTTGCCCATGACTTGCCTCCTGCTCAAATTGTTTGTGGTCTGCTGAGTTGCGCGTCTCAAGAAGGAAGGCGCGCGCCGCGGAGCGGGCAGGGCGCTAGTCGGAACCGAAGAGTCCCGGCCGGGATATGGAAGGGGTGCATCCCATAGAACCATTGTAGCTCGGGATGTCGGCTATGCTGAAGCAGGGAGTTTTGAGCGCGTCAGGACGACAGAAGCGATGACCGTAACCGGCGACAAGGATTCGTACAGTTTGCGACGTTTCCTGGACGCGCAGGCTCCCGTCTACGCGCAGGTATGCTCCGAACTGCGGGCGGGCAGAAAAAGGTCGCATTGGATGTGGTTCATATTCCCGCAGATTCAGGGCCTGGGCTACAGTCCACTGGCGCGGAAGTTTGCGATTGCTTCCTTGGAGGAAGCCAAGGCATACCTGGACCACCCAATTCTCGGGGCGCGACTCAGGGAATGTTGCCGGCTGGTGAATCTGGTTGAAGGCCGCTCCATCGAAGAGATCTTCGGCTATCCCGACGATCTGAAGTTTCGATCTTCGATGACCTTATTCGCCCATGCGACGTCTGACAACCAGATCTTCAAGGACGCATTGAAGAAGTACTTCAACGGCGAAGACGATCCGTTAACACTCGAGCGGCTGTGAAGCCGGGTGGGGTTGGCAGGCGGAAGCTCCTGCCCCACTTTCCGTTGACGATTGAGCGACTGTGAACTGGGGGCGTCGCGACGCGTGCGCGGCGGAGTGATTGCAGTGATATCATTGATTCATGGCGAGCATTACGATACGGCGCCTCGACGACAGGGTCAAGGCGAAACTGCGCCTACGCGCGGCCGATCATGGCAGGTCTATGGAAGAGGAGGCGCGTGAAATCCTAAAGAGCGGCGTCAGGGCGAAACGCATCCCCCGCCTCAATCTCGCCGAATCGATCCGGCGGCACATCGAGCCTCTTGGCGGCGTGGAACTCGCGGTGCCGCCCCGCCAGGCTGTCCGCCGTCCACCGCCGATCGCCACGTGATCATACTCGACACGAACGTCCTCTCGGAAGCACTCAAGCCCGTTCCCTCCGATACCGTCCTGCGCTGGCTCGCCGCCCAGTCGCCCTCGGCCGTGTTTACGACGACGATCACGTTGGCGGAGGTTCTGTACGGCGTCGAGACCTTGCCGCGCGGCAAGCGCCAAACGCGGTTACGGGTGGCCGTCGAAAAGATGTTTGCCGAGGAGTTTGAAGGCCGGATCCTGCCTTTCGATGAGGACGCGGCGCGCATGTTCGCCGGCATTGTGGCGTCGCGAGACACGGCGGGACGTCCCATCTCGCAGTTTGATGCCATGATCGCAGCTATTGCGCGATCCCATCGCGCGGCTGTGGCGACCCGCAACACCGCCGACTTCGATCGCTGCGGCATACAGGTCCTCGACCCCTGGACCGTGTCCTGAACTCAGGATGCCCGGCGAAGCTCCATGGAGTCGTATCCAGGCTTGGGGACGCTATTGATCGTCTTCAGAATGCGTGAAACGATCTGGTAGGGATCGCCTTCGGAGTTCGGGCGGCGATCTTCCAGATACCCCTTGTAACCGTTCTTGACGAAGTTAACCGGCATTCGGATCGAAGCGCCGCGATCGGAGAGACCGTAGCTGAACTTGTCAATGGCTTGCGTCTCGTGCAGGCCGGTCAAGCGCAGATGGTTATCCGGGCCATAGACAGCGATGTGCTCAGACACGTTGTCGGAGAATGCCTTCATGAGTGCTTCAAAGTACTCTTTGCCACCGACTTCGCGGAGGTATTTAGACGAGAAGTTGCAGTGCATGCCAGACCCGTTCCAGTCGCCCTTGATGGGCTTGCAATGTAATTCAACGTCCACCTCGTATTTCTCACAGAGGCGCATCAGCAAGTAGCGCGAGGTCCAGGTGTCATCAGCGGCTTTCCTAGAGCCCTTGGCGAAGATCTGGAATTCCCACTGACCCTTAGCGACTTCGGCGTTGATGCCTTCATGATTGATGCCGGCGTTCAGACAGAGGTCCCAGTGTTCCTCGACGATCTGACGGGCCAGGCTGCCCATGTACTTATAGCCAACACCGCAGTAATAGGGGCCTTGGGGAGTAAGAGGGTGGCCGTTTTGCGGGAAGCCGAGAGGACGCCCGTCCTGAAAGAGAAAGTATTCCTGCTCCAGACCGATCCACAGGTCAGGGTCATCCTCAATCGTCGCGCGAGCGTTGGTGGAGTGCGGCGTACCGTCAGGGTGCAAGACTTCGCTAAGAACGATATAAGCGTCCTTGCGGCCTCCATCCGGATAGAGAGCCACGGGCTTTAGCACGCAGTCGGAGCTTCTACCCTCGGCCTGCATGGTCGAACTGCCGTCAAAACCCCAGTTGGGCAGATCGGCAAGCGTGGGTGGACACTCAAATGCCTTGAGCAGACTCTTGCCGCGCAGGCCGGGAACGGGACGTTTGCCGTCAAGCCAGATGTATTCGAGTTTGTATTTTGTCATGGTAGTTAGACGATCGGCGGGTTGGGTCAGTCAGACGCCGGCTTTCGCGAAGGAGCAATGATCGACAACGAAAGCACCGCCAGATTCCCCTCCTCAAGTTCTCCTGGAGACTGGCTAACCAATCTCGTATTGGGTTGAGTATGGATGATGCGGTGCCGTTTCGGCAAGCGTTTCACGCCGATTTGCAATTGCTTCTTTTTATGGACCTCATGCGTCAGGCTGATATGGCGGTGGGGGAAGGCGGGTCGCCGGCGCGTTACACCACTCGCCGCGGGGAGGCTCTGACGGCGCGCTCGAAGGCCCAGCGGGAGATGTGATCGATCTGCTCTCGCATGGTGCGCGACAGCGGGACCAGGCGGGCAGCAACGCCGATCAGATCGTCGGCGGTCAACTCGCGGTCTTCGAGACGCGCCTTGGTCATGGCCGATACCACGCACTGCTCGATCTCGGCGCCGGACCAGCCAATCGTGAACTGAGTCAATTCATCGAGGTTGAACCGGGCCGCATCCACGCCGCGCCGGATGAGATGAATCTTGAAGATCTCGATCCGTTCGTCATCGAGCGGCAGGTCCACGAAGAACACCTCGTCGAAACGGCCTTTTCGAATCATTTCGGCGGGCAGCAGGTCGATGCGGTTGGCCGTGGCGGCGACGAAAAGGCCGCGGGTCTTCTCCTGCATCCAGGTCAGGAAGAACGCGAAGATTCTGCCCTGTTCGCCGCTGGACTCGGTCGCGGTGACGCCCATCTCGATCTCGTCGAACCAGAGCACGGCCGGCGCCAGGTCCTCCATCATCCGGCAGGCCTGCACGAACACACCTTCCGGCTTGCCGTGGCGCCCGGAAAAGACCTCGATCATGTCAATTCTGTAGAGCGGAAGTTCGAAACAGGAGGCGATGGCTTTGACGGAGAGACTCTTGCCGCAGCCCGGAATGCCCATCATGAGGATTCCCTTGGGCACGATGTCATTGCTCAGGCTCTCGCGCATTTGAAACAGCTTGCGGCGCTCCAGCAGCCACTTCTTGAGGTAATCGAGGCCGCCGATCGCGTCGAGCCTGGTGACATCCGCGATGTATTCGATGAAGCCGCTGCGGTTGACCAGCAGCCGCTTCTCCTCGAGCAGCGCCGGCATGGATTCGGGGCCGAGACGCCGGCCGGTGGCGAGCGCGCGGCGCAACGCGTAGCGCGCTTCGTCGAGCGTGAGCCCGCTGAGCGCGCCCGCCATTTGCAGCAGGACTTCGTCGCTCACATCGTCTCTTGCGCCTGCCGCCGGGAGTTTCGCGATCTCATCGCGCAGCAGCGCCGCCAGTTCGACGCGGTCGGGTGACCGGAGATCGACAAACATGACGGTCCGTTCGAGCTCCTCCGGAATGGATCGCACGGGGGAACTCACAACGACGAACTTGCGGCGGTCCAGACAACTTTCGTAGAGGTCGCGGAAACGGCGGCGGATCTCGGGAGATGTGCGCAACGCCTCGTGAAAGTCCTTGAGGTGAAAGATGCCGGCGCCTTCGTGCGCGACGATGAAGTCCAGCGCCGCGCGAGGATCGTGAGTGTTGGCTATGGAACCTTCGTCATCGGACCACATTCCCTCGGTGAGGCTCCAGGTCCAGACGCGCACGGGTTCGGATGGGAGCAGCCGCAGGCCCACCTCGCGCAGGACGCTGCCGACGCGCTGCTCCTCCGCGGAACGGATATACGTGAGCGGCCGTCCGGATTCGAAGACCTCGCGCAGCATCTTGGCCGCGCGGCTTTCGGGAGGCGGTGGTTGGGTAGGGTGCGCCATAAACTGGAACTATCACTTTAAGGACGCGCCGGAACGGTATTTAGACGGCGGGTTCGATTGGTTAACGCTCGCGGCGCTGGCCGCAAGGGTGGCTGACGGCGAGACGAGGGAAAAAATGCGTCCCCTCTGGTCCGCATCAGCAAGACTCAAGGAAAAGTGCGTCCGCCCCCTTTGGTCGAAATGGAGGCAAGCTGCTCGAACGGAATTGCCGGCGCTTGCGCGCCGGGGCTGCGAGGAACCGGTTCCTGTCTCCTCTCGAGGAGGAGAATACAAGCCACTGTGGCCGCCTGTGATGAACGTTGCACGGCGTGACCCGGTTTCAAATTGCCCCCTGCAGGGAGGACCGCGGTTAGGCACCGGACGTCGCCCCGAAACGGCTGCCTCTCGGCGAGCGAGCAGCTCTTTTTCGATTTCAGAGTAACGCGGGCGGATGCGGGGCGGTGCGGGCGAGGCGGCGCAGCCCCATCAAAACAAGGGAGAAGATTTTTCGCGAGGCGGCGTGAACGCGTGCAATTGATCGCCACGTTTTCCGGTTCAACGGGTTCGGTATGTCGAAGCCGCTCCGGGAAAATGGAAACGCGTAGCCTGATCTGGACCCCTTTTCTGAGACGAAGAAATTAGGGACACTTTTCATCGAATGGGAGGAGTGTTCCGATGGGTCAAGAGAAACCGCGGCAGCACAGCCACGAGTTCCGGGTAGAGATTGCACAGCGAATGCTGAACGGCGGGTGCGTGAAGGCGCTGAGCGAGCAGTACCACCTACCGCGCAGCATGATGTACCGGTGGCGCGACGCCTATCGCAAGGACGGTCCGGAGGGGCTCCGACGCCCTATTGGCCGGCCTCCGGGCAGCGCGTCCAGACTGACCACGGTCACCAAGAGCAGCGCCGAAGAGAAGTTACGCCAGCGCATCGGCGAACTGGAACGGACAATCGGCCGGCAGAGCGTGGAAATCGATTTTTTCAAAGGAGTCTTCAAGCGACTCGAAGCGCAGCCGAAAGCCCTGCGGCGTGGCGGCGCAGCGTCTACTCGGAGGTCCGACGAGTAGGCGCGCTTGAAGACGTCTCGCTTACGGTGGACCGCGCCTGTCAACTTGGCGCCGTTTCCCGCGCCGGCTATTACCGCGTCTGGCAGGAACATGAGCCACTGCAGGCCGAAGTCGAGCTGCGCAGCCGGATCCAGCAGATCTGCCTGGCACACCGGCTCTACGGCACCAGGCGCGTAACCGAACTGCTGCGGCAACAGGGATTCCCGGTCTGCCGCAAGCGCATCCAACGGCTGATGCGGCTGGACAACCTGCTGGCGCTGCGGAAACGCAGGTGGGTGCTGACGACCGATTCGCGACACACCTATGCCGTCTATCGCAATCTGGCGGCGGGCTTCGAACCGTGCGCAGTGAACCAACTCTGGGTGGCCGATATTACCTACATCCGGCTACGCGAAAGTTTCCTCTACCTGGCCGTGATACTCGACGCCTGGTCGCGGCGCGTGGTGGGATGGGCGCTGAGCGAAAGTCTGGCGGCGGAACTGGCTCTGGATGCGCTGGGCCGGGCGCTCCAGGGCCGCAGCGTCCCGGCGGGCGCGATTCACCATTCCGACCGCGGTGTGCAATACTGTTCCGACGCCTATGTGGGTAAGTTGCAGGAGGCGGGTTTTCAGATCAGCATGAGCCGCGCCGGCAACCCTTACGACAACGCGATGGCGGAAAGCTTCATGCGGACGTTGAAATGCGAGGAAGTCTATCTGAGCCGCTACCAGGATCTGGACGACGTTCGAGAGCGGATGGGCGAGTTTCTGGAAGACTATTACAACCGGCGGCGGCTGCACTCGTCATTGGGCTATCAAACGCCGGCCGCGTCGAGGAGGCTCGGGGATGAGTTTTCCGAGGCATGGGGAAATCTATCGCTCCGATGGAAACGGGCGCGACAGCTACGCCGCGCCCGGCCATGGTTGCGATGAGTTTTCAGGCCGGCTATTCCTTGGCGGGTTGCTCTCCAGCAGAGCCCGCCTCCGCTTCACCGGCCGATTACAGTCTAAGTGGACCCATTCGGCGAGACAAACGATCTGCACCGAATGGCAACCCGTCCCTAATTTCCGCGTCTCAACCATGGGGTCCA
>CAWJLI010000130.1:0-23156 GCA_963843095.1 Bryobacterales bacterium | reverse complement strand
GGGAATGAAGCCCTTTGCGGCTGCCCTCAAGGGAGCCAAGGAAATCGGCTTCACGGTGATGACGATCAGCATTTCGCTGGTGTCGGTTTTCCTGCCGCTGCTGATGATGGGCGGCGTGGTGGGCCGCCTGTTCCGCGAGTTTTCGGTGACGCTTTCGGTGGCCATCGGCGTTTCCATGGTGGTGTCGCTGACCGCCACGCCGATGATGTGCGCTCACATGTTGAAGGAGCACACCGATCACGGCTGGCTCTACCGCACCACCGACCGCGGCTTCAAGCGCTTGATTGGCGCCTACGGCAGCTCGCTCCAATTCGTGCTGCGCCATCGGTTCGTCACACTGTGCGTGCTGCTGGCGACCGTCGCCCTCAACGTGCGGCTGTTCATCAAGGTACCCAAGGGCTTCTTCCCGCAGCAGGATAACGGCCGCCTCTCGGGCCAGATTCTGGCCGACCAGGATACCTCGTTCCAGGCGATGAACAAGATCCTGCTGCCGATGGTGAACATCGTCGCCGCCGATCCGGCGGTGGACGCGGTGAACGGCTTTACCGGCGGAGGCCGCGGCGGGAGCACCAACACCGGCAGCATGTTCATCGCGCTGAAGCCGCTGGCGGAGCGCAAGATCTCGGCCGACCTGGTGATTGCGCGCCTGCGGCCCAAGCTGGGACGGATTCCCGGCGCCACGCTTTACCTGCAGGCCAACCAGGATATCCGCGTCGGCGGCCGCAACAGCGCGGCGCAGTATCAGTACACCATGCGCGGCGACAACCTGCACGACCTGATCGATTACGCCCCGCGCATGTTCCAGCAGTTGCGGACGATCCCGATCATCGCCGACGTCACCAGCGACCAGCAGGACCGCGGGTTGCAAACCCTGGTGACCTACGACCGCGCCACCGCGGCGCGCTTCGGGATCTCGCCGCAACTGATCGACAACACGCTCTACGACGCCTTCGGCCAGCGCCAGGTCTCCACCATGTTCAAGCCCATGAACCAGTACCACATCATCATGGAGGCGGCTCCCGAATACTGGCAGGACCCGGCAATCCTGCGGGATATCTACGTGCGTTCGCCCAACGGCCAGCAGGTTCCGTTGAGCGCGTTTGCGCGGTTCGCACCCACCACCGCCCCGCTATCGGTGGCGCACCAGGGCCTCTGTTCCCGCCGTCACGCTCTCCTTCAACCTGCAGCCCGGAATGGCCCTGGGCGACGCCGTGGACGCCATTCAACAGCTGCCGCAAGGTGGGGTTGCCGCCCACCATCCAGACCTTCTTCGCGGGCACGGCGAAGGCCTACAGCGACTCGCTCGGCAGCCAGCCGTCCTCATCGCCGCCGCTCTCGCCACGGTCTACCTGGTGCTGGGCATTCTGTACGAAAGCTACATCCACCCCATCACCATTCTCTCCACGCTGCCCTCGGCCGGCGTGGGTGCGCTGCTGGCGCTCATGTTGACCAAGACGGATTTGAGCGTCATCGCCATCATCGGCATCATCCTGCTCATCGGGCTGGTGAAGAAGAACGCCATCATGATGATCGATTTCGCCCTGGCCGCCGAACGGCTGGAAGGCAAGAATTCGCGCGACTCCATCTTCGAAGCCTGCCTGCTGCGCTTCCGCCCCATCCTGATGACCACCTTCGCCGCCATGCTGGGCGCCGTGCCGCTGGCCATCGGCACCGGCACGGGCGCGGAATTGCGCCGGCCGCTGGGCATCACCATTATCGGCGGCCTGATCGTGAGCCAGGCTCTTACGCTGTTCACCACCCCGGTGGTCTATCTGTACTTCGACCGCCTGCAGCACTGGTGGACGGGCCTGCACTCGCGGCGCCGCGAGGCCCGATGATCGAATCGGAGGTCCTGAAGGACACGCAATGCGACGCATGAAGCCATGGGTTCCGCGGCGGCGCTCGGCCGGCGCGCTGGGGTTGGCCGGATGCACGCCCGGACCCAAGTACAAGCAGCCCGCCGCGGTTGTGCCGCCGGCGTTCAAGGAGGAGCCTCCGGCGGATTTCAAAGAGGCGCAGGGCTGGAAGCAGGCGCAGCCCAACGACGGCCAGCTCAAAGGCAAGTGGTGGGAGATCTATAACGATCCGGAATTGAACGCGCTCGAGGAGCAGGTGGCCATCGACAACCAGAACGTGTTGCAGGCCGAAGCCCAATACCGCGAGGCCGTCGCGGCGGTGAAGATCGTCCGCTCCGGGCTCTACCCCACGGTATCCACCGCGCCTTCGATCACCGAATCGCGCAGTTCGCCGAACGTGGGAGCACTGCCCGGCATGCGCAGTTCCTTCAGCCTGCCCATCAGCGCGTCTTGGGAACCGGACCTGTGGGGCAACATCCGGCGCAGCGTGACGGCCGCAGCCGCTCAGGCGCAAGTATCGGCGGCGGACCTGGAGAACGCACGGCTGCTCTACCAATCCGAGCTGGCCCAGGACTATTTCGTACTGCACGGCCTCGATGGCGACATCGATCTGCTGACGCGCACCGTCAAGTCCTACAGCGAATACCTGGAACTGACGCACAACCGCTTCGCCGGCGGTATCGCATCCGACCTGGATGTGGCCCAGGCGGAGGCCCAACTCTACGCGGCGCAGACCGAGCTAGTCGATTTCGGCGTGACGCGCGCCCAACTCGAGCACGCCATCGCCGTGCTGATCGGCAAGCCTCCCGGCGGCGGTCACCATTGCCGCCAGAGCCTGAAGGCTCCGCCTCCGCCGGTGCCCATCGCCGTCCCCTCCGTGCTGCTGGAGCGCCGGCCCGATATCGCGGCCAACGAACGCCAGATGGCCGCCGCCAACGAACAGATCGGCATCGCCCAGGCGGCATTCTATCCTACGCTCTCGCTCAGCGCCGCGCCTGGGCCTGCAGAACATCGCGCATCACCACCTGGATCAGTTGGCCCAGCCGCTTCTTCTCGGTCGGCCCCTCCATGGCCGAAACGATTTTCGACGCCGGCCGCCGCCGCGCGCAGGTTACCCAAAACCTGGCCGCCTACGATGCCGCCGTAGCCGCTTATCGCCAGAGCGTGCTGACGGCGTTCCAGCAGGTGGAGGACAGCCTTTCCACGTTGCGCGTCCTGGCCGCCGAATCGGTCGTCGCCGATGAGTCCGTCAAGTCCGCGGACCGCGCTTTGGCGGTCTCGACCGCGCAGTACAAAGCCGGTACCACGGCGTATCTCACCGTGCTGACCGCGCAGGGCACGGCGCTAGCCGCCGAAAGAACCCAGATCGATCTGCTGACGCGTCGCCTGGAAGCCAGCGTGCAACTGATGGTGAACCTGGGCGGCGGCTGGGATACATCGCAATTGCCGACCAAGCAGGACATCGTTAAGACCGTCAACCAGCCGCCACCGGCCGCGCTACCCGCCAAGACGCAGTAACCCAAGCGGCCGCGAATCGCTTAGGCGAGGGGTGTCGTAGCGGCGCTGATTGCGCATGGCAACTGCGCGGAATGTGGCAAGCGCGTGTGTTAAGCTTTGGTTTCTCCCCATGCAGGACGGTACTGGAGAAGGGCCCCCCGGTCTGGCGGAGAGAATCCTCGCTGGGGATCGGGAAGCCGAAGCCGAGTTAGTCGAGTTCTTCGGCCCCCGCGTTTTTGCTATCCTCTGCGCCCGCACACAGGACCGGGAAGCTTCCCGCGATCTTCTGCATGACGCCCTCATCGGCATACTGAAAGCCTTGCGCCAGGGTGAACTCCGCGAGGCCGCGAAACTGCCGGCATTTATCGCTTCGGTGGCGCGGAACGTCTCCCACACCCATCTGCGCGGCCGTATTCGCGCAAGGCTCAGTCAGCCTATCAACGAGGACGACCTTGCCGTTCCCGGCCACGGAGAGCTGTTCGAGGCAGGCGAGCGACAGGCCCTGGTGCAACAGGCGCTCCTTCAGTTGGATGCGACCGATCGGGAGATCCTGATGCGAATCCTGGCCGAGGGACAAAAGTTGACGGCTATTGCCCGATCGTTGGGAATGAGCCAGGAGGCGGTACGCCAGCGGAAATCCCGTGCTCTCAAGAAGGTGACGGAAATTGTCAAGGGACTGTAACGAAACCCCCGGCGCGGATACATAGTATCCGGAGAAACTCGATGGACTGCGACAAAATCGAAGAGGCGGAAATCGCGGAAAAGTACGTCACTGGCCAGCTCAACGAGACGGAACAGGCCGATTTCGAACTGCACTTCGCCGGCTGCCAGCGGTGCTTCGAGCGGGTACAACTGTTGCAGGACATTCAGGCGGCGCTGGTGCCCCGCCCGCGAAGAGGTACACCCTGGTGGACGGCTTTGGCCGTAGCGGCCAGCCTGCTGGTGGCTGCGGGAGCCGCCACATGGTTCCGGTTGCGGCCGGCTTCCGGGCGGGAAGGTTCCCAGGCCACCGCTCCCAGCGGTGCCCACTCTACCGCACGTCCATCCCTCAACCTGACGGCGTTGGCCCTGGTTTCGCCGCCGCGCTACTTGCAGCCACAGTGGCGCGCAGCCGGGCAAACGGATTTCGATCTGGCCATGCGGCGCTACACCAGGGGCGACTATGCAGGCGCCACGCCGGGCTTGCTGGCGGCGCTGAAGGACGATCCCGAAAACAGCGCGGCCGGGTTTTTCCTCGGCATCAGCTACCTCATGCAGGACCGGGACAACGAAGCCGTCGCGCAACTGAAAGCCGTGATTCGGTTGGGGGACTCTCCCGAGCTGGAAGAGGCCCACTTCTATCTCGCCAAAGCGCTGTTGCGCAAACCGGACGTCTCCGGCGCGGTTGCCGAGCTTCGTCAGGCTATTCGCTTGCATGGACCCCGCCAGCCGGAAGAGCGGAGACTGCTGGAAAGCGTTCAGGAGGCACGCACGGAGCAGTGAACTCGAACCATCGCGAGCGTGCTTTTCCATTTGCCGGCGCCCGTACGGTGATTCTGTGGCTGTGGCAAGTGGATGACAATAGCTCGCTCGATGCAGGAGCCACGTCGTAAACGTCTTCTGCGCGGCGTGGCGACCTCCGAGACCGTGCGGACAGCTGCGTGGTCCGTCCTGGCTCGTCGCCGCGCCGCGCACCTCAAGTAGCGCCGAGGCGCTTACCTTCACTATGTCGCGCGGCCGCCGCAATCGTGACAGGAGGATTCCAGAATTGTCATTCGGCCCTCTTTTTTTGTCACGTTCCGCCTTTTCAATTAACTTAACCTTAGAGGATCTGAAACTATAAACCTCGGATGATCTGGGCAGTATAACTTTAGAGGAGATGGAAAAGAGAAATGGTCGTTCTCGCAATTCTGGCCTCCCTGGGCCTCATCGCAGCAATCATCGCCCTTCTGATCTACAACAGTCTGATTCGGCTGCTGGTCCGGTCCGAATCGGCATGGCTGAACATTGAGGCGCTCCTTAAGGTGCGTCACGATATGATCCCCAGCCTGTTGGAAACGGTGAAGGACCATGCCGGCGATTAGGGTTGGGGCATTCGAACACATCGCGAATTGGCGCTCGGCCGCGGGAGGGACTGGGTTCTACGAAGTCCGTGTCGCGGCGGAGAATCAGTTGACGGGAGCCATACGCCATTTGTTCGCCATGGCGGAAGAACACCCGCAACTGCGGGCCTGCGAGGAGTTTAAAGCGCTCGAACAGAATTTGAAGAGCATTGAGGAATCGCTGCGGAATGCGCGGCGCGATTACAACGCCACGGTTCGCGCTTACAACCGGCGCGTTCGGATGTTTCCGGGCAAACTCCTGGCAGGCCTGCTGGGGCTACAGCCGAAACCACTCCTCGAACTGTCCCCCGCGGAAGAGCGAGAGGACGCGTCACGGACGTTCCCAGAGCTTTCATGAGTGCCGCGCACCGTCAGGCGTGTCTGACATCCTCGTAATCGTTTGCTTAGAAGACTTCCAGCGGCGGCAGATCGGCGGAGGACAGCGATGCGCCCAGATACTTGGCCAGGGTGGGCGCGATGGAGCGCATATCGATTTCGCCCACATCCGCGCCTGCGCGAATGCCATCCCCGGCAATCAGGAACGCCGCCAGCATCTCGGGGTGCGTCGGCGCATAGCCGTGCGTGCCGCCGGGCTTGATCTCCCTAACCAACGGGCCGTCCATGGCGGCGCCAATCGAATAGCCAGGTTTCATATCGAGCGCGAAATCGGCCGCCTCGGACCCTCCCAGCCGGGCGATCGCGTCGCGGTCGAGCACGCCCGCGATGCCGTTGGCCGGGTCCGCGGCCAGTTCGCGCAGCAGCTTCGCGACGCCCTCGCGAGTGGCCTGGTCATGCGGATCTTTGAGCACGATCATGGTCGATCCTCCGGTTCCCCAGGACGCGGCTTTCCATTCCGTCACCGCCGGCGCCTGTAGCGATGCCCGCTTCGGGTTGGGCGTCATCAAACCGGCCTTCACCAGCGCCACTCTGGGACTGAACTGGCGATCGATGCGCGCAAAGCCGTGATCGGACACGATGCAGATAGCCGCCCCAGGAGTCTCGCGGCGCATGGCATCGTTCAGCCTGCCTACCATGCCGTCGATCTCTTCGAGCGTAGCGTTGGCTTCCGCGCTGAACGGGCCGGTCTGGTGTTCCAGTTCATCGAGAGCGGCCAGGTGCACGGTCATCAGGCGCGGATGTTTGTGGGTGATGATGGCCTCGGCATAGCGGGTGCGCGACCAGTCGCTGGGTATCGCGTCTTCCAGGTCGGTGACGTAAGGGCCGAGCTGGCCCTCGAACTCCCGCAGCAGACCGGGCGTTGACAACGCGCGCAATAGCTTCAGGTCGTCGGGCGTCGTGGCGCGCCAGTATTCGGGGATCAGATCGCTTACCCCCGGCGCGCCCACGCTGACCGGCCAGCTCACGCTCCCCACCCGGTAGCCGGCCTTCGCCGCAGCTTCCCAAAGCGTCGGCACCCGGATGTCTTCGCTGTACCAATACCAGCCCTCGAAGTTAGTTCCTGCCGGATCGAAGGTGAGGTTGTTGAAGATGCCGTGCCGGACGGGCCAGACGCCGGTGAGGATGGTGGTGTGGCTGGGGTATGTCACCGTGGGCAGCACGCCGCGGACGCCGCTCGAGTGGGCGCCCTGGGCCAATATCCGGCGCAGGTTAGGGATCTTGAGGCCATGCTCATCGGCCGCCGTGACGTAATCCGGCCGCATGCCATCGATCGAAATCAGCAGTAGGGCGCGTTGCCCGGCCGGCTGGCCGGCCATCTGCCCGATTGTCAGGCCGGTCAACAGGGCGTTCGTGAACAAGCGGCGCGATAGAGTCATGGGTTGTGAGGCTTTCGTCCAAATGTAGCAGTTCACAAAAGTGCCGCGGCGGCCGGCGCGGGTTCGAGACCCGAGCAGCGGCCGCCACGAGAACAAGAGACGACTCGGCTAGAACTGAAACCGCAGCATCATCTGAATCGAGCGAGGTCCGGCTTGCTCCACCAGTTGGCTTTGACTGATGAGCCCGAAAGAACTGCTGGCGACGTTCATATTCGGGGCGGCCTTATTGAGGATATTGAACAGATTCGCGAACTGCGCCTCATACCGCACGCCAACCCTTTCCGAGATGGCGAACGTCTTGCCGACGGACGACGAGAACACCGCTGTTCCCGGACCCTCCAGGGTGCCCACCCCGCAGTTGCCGAAGCGGCCAATGTCGCTGGCGGGAACCGAGAAAGCATTCACGTTGAAATAATCGGCCGTCGTCGGGTTCGACAAATACCCCGACTGGCCCGACACACAGTCCGGGCGCTGCTGCTTCACCGACCGGGAGGCGGGGAAGGTGCCCGACGGATCGGCGAGACTGCTCGGGAAGTAGGGCGTCAGCCACGGTCCGGTCTGAGCGAGAGTGATGCCGGTCACGCGCCATCCGCCAACCGCCGCGTTCGCGAATCGGCTCACGCCGCCGAAGTATTTCTTGCCACGGCCAATCGGCAGGTCGTAGACAAGGGTGCTGACGAACCGCTGCCGCGGGAGATAGTATGCGTTCCCTTCATCGGCGGCGATGTTATAGATGTTGTTCACGTTGTCGCCGTTATCGCCTTGGCCGCCGGTGGGGATTGCCGACGAAGGAGCCACACCGAGCGCGTTCGTGATGCTCTTTGCCCAAGTGTAACTATTGGAAAACGTCAGATCGTGGGCGAAGCGGTGATTCGCTTCTAAAGACAGCGCATCGTATTTTGCGCTCGGGCCGTCGGCGCGAGTCAGTACTTCGCGGAAATTCGGGTACTTCAGGTTTTGCGCGCGGAGGGCCGGCGTCGCCACCAGTGCGGCGTAGCCGACGGTGTTTGGCTCGACTTGGTTGAGATCCGGGCTATAAATCAGGTTATAAGTGTGCGATCCCGTATAACTGGCGCGCACCAGCGTATTCCATCCAAGGTCATGATCGATCGAGAAGTTCCATTGAATCACTCGCGGATCTTTCAAATTGTATTGATTGGCGCGGCGATATCCGGGGTAAGCCGGCGCGCTGCCGACGCCGCTCGGAAAGGCGTCGGGGAAATATGTTGTGCCATAGTCGGCGTAGTAACTGGTATCTACGCCCAGCAACGAATACAGTACCGCGCCCAGGACCGGAACCGAATACAAACCCATGGAAGCGCGAATCGAAGTCTTGGGATCGGGGCTCCAGGCCAAGCCGAGGCGCGGTTGAATGTTACCCCAGTAGGTCTCACGAAGCGTATCGGGCCAACCGACCTGGCTCGCTGTAACGAACGGAGTGTTCCCAACCGCCCCTTTCCACAAGGGGTTAATCAGCCCCGTCTCTTCGTTCTGAATCACCAGCTCTCCGCCCGGAACATTGGTGTCGAAATTGCCGAGCTGGTGAGTCTGATCGTTGAACGGCGTGTTGACTTCGTACCGCAAACCCGCGGTCAGCGTGAAATTGGGGCGAAGGCGCCACTCGTCCTGCGCAAAACCGCCATAGTGATAGCCGTACGGCTTACCGTCAGGCCCGTTCTGCGCCTGCTCGGCGTCATCGACTCTTCCCAGGAGGAACGTGGCGAACCCTTGCGCGTCGCTTCCGTTGTAAAAGTAATCGCCGTACTCGTCGCCCAGATTGAAAGTGATATTGTCCTGATAGCTGAGACGGCGCCCTTCGACGCCAACCTTGACGGTGTGCCGGCCGAGTATCCACGACAAGTTATCGCCGATCTCCGTGGTGGCGTTCTTATTCACGCGCGGGTGTCCGTACGGATTTGTCTCGCCTCCCATAATGTCGCCGATGTAGAAGACCGGGACGCCGCCCAGACCATTCTTCGGCGGCCCCGGCAAACCCTCGATTCCGGCGTTTTGGACGATCGAATCTGCCCTGCGCCGCCTCGCGGGTAACCGAAATTGAAGTTCGCGCGGGTAAATCCGAAGCGAAGCTCGTTGATCAACGTTGGCTTGATGATCCAGTTATAGGAAGCAGCTATATTTGTAAGGTCGGAGTCGGTTGAGAACGGGCCCATCAGAGGGTTATAGGCCGAATCGCCCGCGCCACCGGCGCCGATCGCGGCATCGGTCCCGACCGAAGCGATTGTCTTCTGGGTCACGCGCACCCACACGTGATGATTCGCGCTGAAGTTATGATCCAGGCGCCCGTCGAAGCCGTCGTTGGAGTAAGTTCCCTGGGAATGACGTCACCAGGTTGGGAGACGTCAGAGCAGTTTCGCTGCTTGTGGGCGTCGGAAACACGGACGGAATTAGCTTGGCGGAAACCGCGTTGATCTGCGAAGCGGGCACCTTGTTGCCCGGAAGCGGCTGGCCGTTCAAGCCGTCGATGATCGCGCCCGCGCCGCTGAAGTCTCCGTTCACCCACGCCGTGGGCGGAGTATTGGCCGAGATCAGCGTGTTGGAGTCGAGGCGCACGCCTTCGTAGTCGAAGTAGAAGAACGTCTTGTTCTTGCCGTCGTAAACGTGAGGCAGCAGAACCGGACCGCCGATCGACGTGCCGAAAGTATTGGCGTCGCCCGTCGGAATGATGCCGCTGATCGGGTCGGCCGAATTCATGTCCTGCCGCTGGAAGTACCAAAACGCGCCGCCATGAAACTCATTGGAGCCACTCTTGCTGATGACCGTGATGTCAGTCGCCTGAGAGAATTCCGCACTGTTGGAAGCGGTATTAACGCGAAACTCGGCGATGCCCTCAACCGAGGGGAAAAGGTCATGCGTGGGGCCGCCGTAACGCGGAAGCTGGGTCGATATGCCGTCGAGAGAGAACGATGTTGCCGTGGGCAACTGGCCCGCAATCGTGATATTGCCGCCGCTGTCGGTTTCAACGCCCGGCGCCAGATCCGCGACAACGATCGGGCTGGGACTGGCGGTCGCGCGGAAATTCAGCGGCAGATCGGTGATAGCGTCGCCCGACTTCGAATCGGACCGAGTCAGTTGTTCGGCAATGACAGGCGTCCCGATTACTTCGACAGTGGTGGCCGCGGCGCTCGCAACCGCCAACTGCAAATCGACTGGGAGCTCCTCGCGCGCCTGCAGGGTGACATCTTTCCGCTCGGTCACACTGAAACCGGGAGCGCTGGCTGAAACTGTGTATACGCCCGGATCGAGATTCACGAAGCGGTAGGTCCCCTCAGTACTGGTTACCAGACTGTGCTTGACCTGGGTCTGCTGATTAGTAGCCTCGACCGTCGCCCCGCGAACCGCGGCGGACGACGGATCTGTGACGCTGCCGTTGATGGTTCCATAGGTCGACTGAGCCAATGCCACAGCCGAGGTCACGAGACAGAGAACCGCGAAGCCAACCATGAGTCTGAATGTGGAATGTCTGCTGAGTTCCAACAGGAACCTCCTCAAAGTGTTATTAAGGACGCGCGCGAAACCGGTGCACAGCGGAGTGTCCTGATCCGGAACGCGGGCGAATGTCCTTCCTCGGCAGCATACTAACCGAGTGATTTCATCGATGTGACACTCCGTTCACGCGATGGTTACAAAAGAAAGTTTGTGCTCGACGCTCGTTTCGCGAGGTCTGACATGGATTTGTCATCAAGGAGTCCACCAATGGCAGTTATGCTAGCCATGATGAAACGGAAGCCAGGGCGCACGGTTCTGTTCGAAAACGGACACAGCACGAGTGGAGTCGCGGTGTCTAAGGCGGCGGACCGCGCCGCGGAGTCAATCGGAGCATGAGACTCCTGGGTGTTGTCTTCGACTGGGCAGGCACCATTGTGGACCACGGCAGCCGGGCGCCCGTCGCCGCTTTGCAGGATGTTTTTGCCGAAGCAGGCGTCGCGGTCGCCGTCGCCGAAGCACGCCTGTCGATGGGGATCGCCAAGAAGGATCATATCCGCTCGATTCTCGAGTTACCGCGCGTGACGGAAGAGTGGACGCGCCGGCGCGGAGCCGCGCCGCGCGAGACGGATGTGGAGGCGCTTTATGCCGAGTTTGTCCCGAAACAACTCGAATGTCTGGGACGCTTCTCGGGTGCTATAGCCGGTGTACCTGAAACTTTCGAGGGACTGCGTTGTCGCGGCATCAAGATCGGATCCACTACCGGCTACACGCGACCGATGCTGGATTTCCTGGTTGACCGCACGCGCGAACAGGGCTTCGAGCCGGATTGCGCAATTTGTCCGGGAGACGTACCGGGCGGAGGGCGTCCCGCGCCGTGGATGTGCTACCTGAATGCGATACGGCTCGCGGTGAGTCCTCTCTGGTCTGCCGTGAAGATCGGCGACACGCCGAGCGACATCGAGGAAGGTCTGAACGCCGGCATGTGGGCGATCGGGGTCACGCGGACCGGCAACGAAGCTGGATTGACCGTGGAGGAATGGAACTCGGCAACCGCCGCCGAGCGGAGTGAAGTGATTACGCGGGCGCGGACGCGTCTGCTGGATGCGGGCGCACACTACCTGGTGGAAAGCGCGGGCGAGTGTCTGGATGTGATCGATGAGATCGCCGGCCGGATTTCGTCGGGCGAACGGCCATAAGCGGTGGCTTCCGCGAGCCCGGTGAAAAATCCACCGGCGCAACTCGAAACGATTGTTCCCGGCCGATTCGAGAGATGGCGCGCGCTCACCGTCGCGTTGATCGTGACCGGTTACGCAGGATATTATCTGTGCCGCTCGGACCTCGCAGTAGCTATGCCACTCCTGATTTCCGAGATGGGGAAGAGAGGAATCGCGGCCAATGATGCCACGATTCGCCTGGGCACAATCGCATCGCTGGGGGTTCTGGCTTACGCTATAGGTAAGTTTCCCAGCGGATGGCTGGCCGATTTTCTGGGCGGCCGGCGCAATTTCCTGTTCGGCATGGCGGGGTCCATTCTGTTCACCGTCCTGTTCGGTCTTGCCGGAGGCGTTCCTCTCTTCACGTTTGCATGGATGGGTAATCGGCTGGTTCAATCGATGGGCTGGGCCGGAATGGTCAAGATCACGTCCCGCTGGTTCTCTTACTCTTCATACGGAACCGCGATGGGCATCGTCAGCCTGAGTTTTCTTTTTGGCGACGCGGCCTCGCGCGAGTTCATGTCCTGGCTGATCGGGGCCGGGCTTGGCTGGCGCGGTGTATTCTATGCGGCCGCCGCGACTCTCGGCCTTCTGTTGCTGGTCAACGTCCTTCTGCTTAAGGAAGCGCCGGAACGAATCGGCTGCCCCGAGCCTCCCGCCAATCCGGCGAACCTGTTCCAGTCCGAGGGCGATCAGCATACGCCGGAAAGTCTGCGCTCGCTGCTATCGACATTTGCGCGCAGCCGCGTCTTCTGGCTGGTGTGTTTGCTATCCTGCGGCATCACCATCCTGCGCGAGACCTTCAACCTGTGGACGCCAACTTACTTCACGCAATCGGTGGGACTCACGGTGGCCGATGCCGCACAGGAGAGCGCCCTGTTTCCGCTGTTTGGCGGAATCTCGGTGCTGTTGGCGGGCTTCCTCAGCGACCGTCTCGGCAGGGGCGGGCGCGCAGCCATTATTGCTTGCGGCATGCTGCTGGCGGCCCTGGTGTTGTTCGTGCTAGCGAACTCGAGCTTCTCAGGATCGAAGGTTATGCCGGTCGCCCTGGTTACGCTGGTTGCTTTCGTGATGACCGGGCCATACTCCTACCTGGCAGGCGCCATCTCGCTCGACTTCGGCGGAAAGCAGGGGAGCGCAACGGCATCCGGGCTCATCGACGGTGCCGGATACCTGGGAGGCGTACTGGCCGGAAACAGTTTCGCCAGCGTTTCGGTGACGTGGGGCTGGAAGGGCGGTTTTGCCTCGTTGGCCGGCGTGGCTTTGTTGTCGAGCATTGCTGCTGTTGCCTATCTCAATTACCAGAGGCGGTCAGTGTGAGCGATTCCAGGCGACCGCGACGAAGACGAGGACGTATTCCATGACGACTGCTAAATTACTATTCACACCAGGCCCCCTCACCACCAGCGCGACGGTGAAGGCCGCGATGCTGCGCGACGCGGGCTCGCGCGACCGCGACTTTCTCGAAACGGTGCGCGAGATTCGCGAGCGACTGCTCGCGCTCGGCGGGGCCGAGCCCAACGCCGCGGGTGAATACGAATGCGTTCTGATGCAGGGCAGCGGCACCTTTGCCATCGAATCGGTGATTTCATCGGCCATTCCGCGGGAAGGCAGGCTGCTGGTCCTGGTGAACGGAGCGTACGGGCGACGCATCGCGCAGATGGCGCGCGTTCACGGGATCGAGATCGAAACGGCGGAAGCGCCCGAGAACCGCCAGTTCTCGCCGGAGGCCGTGGCGGAGCGCCTCACGGCATCGCGCAGCATCACGCACGTAGCGGTGATTCATTGCGAAACCACCACCGGCATTCTCAACCCGATCCAAGCGATCGGCGCCGCGGTGGAGCGGGCTGGCGCGGCGTACATCGTCGATGCCATGAGCAGCTTCGGCGCAATCCCGCTGGATCTCGCCGCGGCCCACATCGATTTCCTGATTTCGTCGGCGAACAAGTGCATCGAAGGCGTCCCCGGCTTTGGGTTCGTGCTGGCGCGCCGCGCCCGGCTACTCGAGGCGAAAGGCCGCGCGCGCACCCTGAGCCTCGATCTATATGCGCAGTGGGCCGGATTCGAATCCGACGGCCAGTTCCGTTTCACTCCGCCGACGCATACGTTACTGGCATTCCGTCAAGCTCTGGTCGAACTGGAAGCGGAGGGCGGCGTGGCCGGTCGCGCCGCGCGCTATTCGACGAATCACGCGGTGCTGATGCGCGGCATGGCGGAGTTGGGGCTGGAGGCTTATCTTGCGCCGGAGGACCAAAGCTACATCATCACCGCGTTCCGCTATCCGGAGCACGCGCAGTTTCGGTTCGAAGACTTTTATGGGCGGCTGAGCGAATTGGGATTCATCATCTATCCCGGTAAGCTGACCTCGGCGCCCTGTTTCCGTATTGGGACTATCGGGCGGTTGTCGCCATCGGACATCGATGCGCTGCTCGTGGGGATACGGCGCGTTCTGCAGGAGATGGGAGTCGCGCCCGGCATTCGCGCCGTTCACTTCAGCGGCGCCGGTGGCTGCGCCTCCGCGCAATAGCCGCTGCATGGCCCGCTCAAATCCACGCAGGACGCAGATAATGCGATAAACGGCTCCGATTTTGATCGTTGGTGTATAATCGATTTCGGCCAGGGTGGTGGCAAGACGGAAATCCTGGTTGAATCCATCGCCGGGAGGTGTGGCGTGCAGGTGCGGTCTGCGGCGGTTGTGGCGGCGGTCGCGGTGTTATCGGTCTTCGCCGGAGTTGGTAAGGGGCAGGCTGTGGGGCAGCCAAAACCTCTGGTGAATGCCGACATCGTCAAGATGGTCAAAGCGGGGCTTAGCGAGGACACCATTCTGTTGACAATCCGGAGCAAGCCCAGCTCTTTCGAGACCAGCCCGGAAGAGCTGATCCGCTTGAAAGGGCAGGGCGTAACGCAGGCGGTTCTGAAAGCCATGTTGAACGCTTCGCAGTCCACCCAGCAGGCGCAACCGGACCAGCAGACGCCATCGGACCAAGGTCCCGTGGGTATTTGGGTTGGCATTTATGGAATCTGCAAGAAGGGTGACCTGGTGGTGTTCAAACCGACGATCTACGCCAATCAAACCGAGTTGGCCCGTCTGGCTTGCAACACGTACTTTTACGTCGCCGCACTGCCCGGAACCTATAAGTTCTGTGCCACGAAAGGCAAGTGCACCACGGCGGAAATCGGTACCGACGGGCCGTACTACTTCCGCGTTCTGCCGACCGCAATCAGCTACAGTATTGGCGAGGTGGATGCCTCGTTTGCCGAAGCGCAAATCCGGCACCACGATGTGACCGCGCTGGACCTGGGCCGGGTTCTGGCCCCCAAGATGGTTACCATGAACACCAATGGCGCGCCCGCCGTGTTCCTTTCGCCACAATAGACCCGTATTCTCGCTCTGATCGGCACTCACGCTATGCCGAATAGGCGCCCGTCAACTTCGTGAGAAGGGCCAGCCAGGATTGGTCTGACGCATCAGAACCAAACCGGCGGACACGGATTCCCGATTCACCGACCGCGCGCTGTCTGGCGGCTATTTTGCGGGTTTGGGATTGGCCGGAGGCTGTGCGGCCGTGGCGGGTTTGCTTTCGCTTCCGACTGCGGGCCCTGCATCGGGTTTTCCCTCAGCGCCTTTGCCGGCGGGCGTGGTAGGCAGGTATTGCACAATCACCGAAACTCTGCGATTCGAAGCGTTCGTCGGGTCATCCGGATGGCGCAACTGGCGGTCGGCGAAGCCGCGAACCTGGCCCACCTGGTCCATGCGCAATCCATTAGCCTGCATGATCTTGCGGGCGGAGTTGGCGCGGTCCGCGGAGAGCTCCCAGTTGCTGTAGGAAGCGTCCCCACTGTAGGGCTTGGAATCGGTGTGGCCTTCAATCAGCATGCTGTTGGGCAATTTGCCGAGTTCGCCCGCCAGCAGGCTGAGCAGTTGGCTGCCGTTTTCGGTAGGAACCGCCCTGCCGGATTCAAAAAACATGCCGGCTTCACTCTCCAGTAACTCGATGCGCAGCCCGTCGGCGGTGATGGTGATCTCCACGTGGTCCTTCAGGTTGTGGAAATTGGGCATGGCCTTCAGCGCTTCCTGAAGCTTTTCGCGCAGCTTGCTCATGTCGTCCTTGGGAACCTCGATCGAATTCCCCAATCCGGCAACGGAGGTGCCAATCTGCTTGCCGGTTCCGGTGGGGTTGTTGAAGTACGCGCTAATCGCTTTTTTCACTTCCTCGTCCTGGCCCATCAGCCACAGCACGATGAACAACGCCATCAAGGCGGTGACGAAGTCCGCATAGGCGACTTTCCATGCGCCGCCGTGATGCCCGCCGTGTGCAGTGGCTTTTCGGCGGATGACGATGATCGGGCGGCCTTTGTCGGCTTCTGAGGTTTCGCCTGGCATGGTTTAGGCCGCCTTGCTGGCCGCCTGGCCGCCACCGCGGCAGGCGGTCTCCATCTCCTTGAACGACGGGCGTACCTCGGACGGGATCGAGCGACGCGCCAACTCCACCGCCAGGATGGGGCTCATCCCCTTGACGAAGGCCAACGCTGCGATGCGCAGGAAGCTGTAGTAGTTGGCTTCCGCCTCGATCTGTTTACCCATGGCCGCCGCCAGCGGGCCAAAGACGCCGTAACACAATAAGATGCCGAGAAACGTGCCCACCAGGGCCGAGGCTACCTTATGGCCGATCTCCTCCTTGGGGCCTCCCAACGAGCCCATCGTGATGACAACACCCAGAACCGCCGCCACGATTCCCAGGCCGGGGAGGGCATCCGCCATGGTGCCGAGCGCCGAAACCGGTTCACCCGCTTCCCGGTGGTGGACTTCCAGATCCGCCTCCATCATGTTGTCGATGTCCATGGGATCCACGCCGCCCGAACACGCCATGCGCAAGGTATCGCAAAGAAAGGCCATGGCGTGATGCGATTTCATGAAATCCGGGTATTTGCTGAAAACCGGGCTCTTCTCGGGGTTGTCCACCTCCTCTTCAATCTTGGCGGTGCCCGCCTTGCGAGCGTGATTGTACAGCTCGAAAAGCATCTTGAGATTGCTGAGATAAAAGGCCTTGGTGTAGGCTGCGCCGGAAAAGATGCCTGCGATGCCTTTGCCGATCCGAATCAGCAGGGGAAGGGGATTTGCCACCACGAGGGTCCCGATGGCAGCCCCCAGGATGATGAGCAGCTCGGCCGGCTGCATCAAGACCAGAAACTTACCGTGTTCCATCGCATAGCCAGCCGCGATGGCACCAAGCACCACGACAATTCCGATGATGGAAATCATTGGATCAATTTGTTACGCCAGTGAATCTATCGGTAGAGCGGCGGATTACTTTAGACGGCGGGGCTCCCCCCGCAAATTGGCCTTGCAATTCCCGGCACTTGCCTGGAAAAATAGGGCTTTGGCAAAGACTATGCGCGTACGAGTGTTAGGCATCGTGCTGGCGGGCGGGAAAGGAACGCGACTCTACCCGTTGACCAAGGAGCGGGCCAAGCCGGCCGTTCCGTTCGGAGGCAAGTACCGCATCATCGACTTCGTGCTCAGCAACTTCATCAACTCCGGGATCTACTCGATCTACGTGCTGACACAGTTCCGCAGCCAATCGTTGTTGCAGCACCTGAGCGAAGGCTGGCAGTTCGGCACCCTGCTGAAGTCGCAGTTCATTATTCCGGTGCCGGCGCAGATGCGGTCGCCAGGCGAAACCTGGTACCAGGGAACGGCCGACGCCATCTATCAGAACATCAACCTGGTGGAGCAGGCCGATCCGGACGCGGTGGCGATCTTCGGCGGCGACCACATCTACCGGATGAACCTGAACAACATGCTCGACTACCACCTGGACAAAGGCGCGGACGTCACTGTAGCCGCGATCCCGGTGGATAAGCGGCATGCTTCCGAGTTCGGCGTCATCGAAGCCAGCGAGGACGGCCGCATTCTGGCGTTCCACGAGAAGAACCCCACCGCGCCGACCATCCCAGGCGACGACAAGCGTGTGTTCGCCTCGATGGGCAACTATATCTTCTCCACGGGCAGCCTGCTGCGCCTGCTGGCCGACGATGCGGCGGAAGAAGCCAGCGGCCACGATTTCGGACGCGACATCCTGCCCAAGCTGGCCGGCAACGCGAAGATCTACGCTTACAATTTCCAGGACAACCGTATTCCCGGCGAACCGGCCGATTCCGAACCATACTGGCGCGACGTAGGAACCATCGAGGCCTATTACGAAGCCAACATGGACTTGCGGACGGTGATCCCCGCGCTCAACCTGTACAACCCGGAGTGGCCGCTGCGCAGCGCCAGCTACGCGGACCCGCCGGCCAAGTTCACTTTTGACGACGCCAACCGCCGCGGGCAGGCCATCGACAGCATCGTCTCCGGCGGCTGTATTCTGTCGGGCGGGATGGTGCGCAACTCCATCCTGTCGCGTGGCGTGCGCGTTCATTCGAGCGCAGTCGTCGATGAGTGCGTGATTCTGGACAACTGCGATATCGGCCGGCGAGCCAAACTGCGGCGGGCCATACTGGACAAGAACGTCCGCGTGCCGGAGGACACTCAAATCGGCTACGACCTGGAACATGATCGCCGGTTCCACCACGTCACCGAAAGCGGCATCGTGGTGGTGGCGGGCGAGCGCACGCCCGTGGAGATTTCCTCACTGGTGCTTTGACCCGGTCACACGCCGCACGCGCGCGATGGAACAACACATCCTCCAATGGATCACCGAGTACGGTTACGCGGCCATCATCGGCCTGCTGATGCTGGGGATTGTCGGCCTGCCGGTGCCGGATGAGACGCTGCTGACCTTCACCGGGTACCTGGTGTTCCGCGGAAACCTTCGTCTGCCGCTGGCGTTCGCGGCCGCGCTCACCGGCAGCGGCTGCGGCATCACTATCAGCTACCTGCTCGGCCGCACGTTCGGGCTCAAGCTGATTCACCGCTACGGCCGCTATGTGCGCATCCGCGAAGAACACGTGGAAAAGGCGCACGCCTGGTTCCGCAAGGCCGGCCACTGGAGTCTCACCGTTCGGCTATTTCGTTCCCGGCGTCCGTCACCTGACGGCTTACGCGGCGGGCATGAGCGACCTCGAAGCGCCGCAGTTCGCGCTATTCGCCTACACCGGCGCCGTCCTCTGGGTGTCGGCGTTTCTGTCGCTAGGCTACTTTCTGGGCGACCGTTGGGAGGCCGTGGAACACAACGTCCACCATTATTTGGTCTACCTGACGCTCGCCGGGATCATTGCGCTCGCCGGCTATCTGATTTGGCGAAGATCGCGGGCGCGAGCCAAGTGAGCGCCAGCGCCACCGTCACCACCACCACGCAGCCGATCACGTTATACCAGAGATAGGAAATGTGGCTGTGCAGGAACGCCCAGAAGATAGCGGCCTCGCCCGCCAGCATGCCCAGGAACACTGCCGTGCCGCCGACTCTCTTGAAGGCGAACGCCACCACGAAGCAGCCGAGCAGCGAGCCGTAGAACAGCGAGCCCACCACGTTGACGGCCACGATCAGCGATCCGAGCTTCTTGCCCCAGCCGGCGAAGGCGACCGCATAAACGCCCCAGAACAAGGTCGCCCAGCGCGAGGCCGTCAGATAATGATGATCGCTGGCGCCGCGGCGAAAGTGCCGGCGGTAAATGTCCACCACGGTAACGGTGGCGAGCGAGTTGATTTCGCCCGAACTGGCGGACATGGTGGCGGCCATGATCACCGCAATCACCAGCCCCACGATTCCGGCCGGCAGGTAGCGCGTCACAAACGAGAGGAAGATGTAATTGGTGTCGCTGAAGCTTTTCTCACCGCCGTTGGCTTCCACCAGGCGCGCGGCGCTGGCGCGGGCTTGGTCGAGCGACTGCTGAGCGCCGCGGTAATCGGTCAGGCTTCGGGCGTGCGCCGCACCGTCGCCGGCCCTGATGCGCCTGCGCCAGCGCCAGCGCGGCTTCCCGGCGCTGCTCAAACGCTTCGTGATAGCGGGTTTCGACGCCGTGATACTCGCTCGCCTGTGCGATGCGCGCTAGCTCGGTGTGCTGGAACAGCACCGGCGGCTCGACGAACACGTAGAAGACGAAAACCATGGCGCCGATGAAGAGGATGAAGAACTGCATCGGAATCTTGGCCACGGCGTTGAACAGCAGGCTGAGCCGGCTTTCCATGATCGAGCGGCCGGTGAGATACCGCTGCACCTGCGACTGGTCGCAGCCGAAATAGGACAGAAACAGAAACGTGCTGCCGATGAGACCGCTCCAGATATTGAAGCGGTCGTTCCAATCGAAGTTGGTGGTGACGGCGTTGAGGCGGCCGGCTGCGCCGGCCAGATACACCGCGTCGCCGAACGAGACCGAGTGCGGCAGCAGCACGATGACGGTGATCAGCGCAATCAGCAGGCCCAGGAAGATGACGCCCATCTGCTGCACGTCCGACCAGGTGACGGCCTTGATGCCGCCGATCACGGTGTAAGTGACCACGGTCGCGCCCATCAGCAGCGTGGTGGCGCGCTCCGGCCATCCCAGAATCACCGACAGCACGATGGCCGGCGCGTAGATGGTGAGCCCCGCGGAGAGGCCGCGCTGGCACAGGAAGATGACGCTGGCCAGCGCGCGCGTCTTGCGCGTCGAAGCGGTTCTCCAGGTACTCGTACGCGGTGTAGACGCGGGCGCGGTGGAACACCGGCACCACCGTGGCGCAGATGACCACCATGGCGATGGGCAGGCCGAAGTAAGACTGCACGAAGCGCATGCCATCCACGTAAGACTGGCCGGTGGTGGAGATGAAAGTGATGGCGCTGGCCTGGGTGGCCATGATGGAGAGCGCCATGGCGTACCACGGCATGGTCTTGCCGGCGAGCAGGTAGCGGTCCACCGTGTTGCTGCCGCGGCTGCGGTATAAGCCGTAGGCAACGATGGAAACCAGCGAGGCGAGCAGGACCACCCAATCCAGGGCTCTCATCGGTAGGCACGGGTGAAGCAGTACGCCGCCAGAATCACGCCCGCGAGGTAGATCAGCACCGCCAGGTAGACGCGCCGCCAGCTACCGAGAAACGGCGGTGGCGAATCCGGCACATCGCGAAGCTCCGGCATGTGAGGCAGTGTAACACGGGAAGAATGGGGACGAAATCCGCGGCGAGCCGAAGGTGTCGTGATAGGGTCGGAGCTGGATATCTTTTGTGGCGCGGGGGAACGAAAGCAGTTGGGAAATGCGTCCCTTGTGCGCCCTTTTTTTCGCTCTTCTCTCCTGTATTGCCGCTCTTGATTTATTGCCGGCGCTTGCGCGCCGGGGCTGCGAGGAACCGGTTCCCGTCTCCTCTCGAGGAGGAGAATACAAGCCACTGTGGCCGCCTGTGATGAACGTTGCACGGCGTGACCCGGTTTCAAGTTGCCCCCTGCAGGGAGGACCGCGGTTAGGCACCGGACGTCGCCCCGAAACGGCTGCCTCTCGGCGAGCGAGCAGCACTTTTCGATTTCAGAGTAACGCGGGCCTCTGCGGGGCGGCGCGGGCGAAGCGGCGCAGGCTCATGAAAACAGGGGCGAAGATTTTTCGCGAGGCGGCGTGATTGAAGAAGGACGGGGATTGAGTTATTTCGATCAGTTAGGTCAGGCTTCGTCACGAAAAGCGCCGCAGATCAGGCTGTCCCGGTTTCCCCTCCTCATTCGTTGCCCTAACGGTTCTTGTTTCGGGCTTTTTCCGCTGCCTAAAGCATAGACACGGCAGGCAGTGTTCCATGAGAAACTGAGGGCATGCGGTTGCGGCTTTTGGTGGGCCTGGCGATTATCAGCGCCGTGGCCCTGGCTCAGACTTGGACGGTCGAGCGGTTGTCGCAGTTTATCCAGTCGTCGGTCCAGCTCAAACAGTCCGACAAGGACGTGGCGGAATACCTGAGCAAAGTGAACCTCTCCGAGAAACTGGACGACCGCGTCATGGAGCGCCTCGAAGCCGACGGCGTGGGGCCGCGGACGCTGCACGCGCTGACGGCGCTGCGCGACCGGTCGGCGAAACTGCCCGCGCCGAAGCCGGCGGCGCCGCCTCCGGTCTACGTGCCGCCACCGCCGCCATCGGCCGAGGAACAGGCCGCCATTATCGCCGACGTCCGCGAATACGCGCTGAATTACAGCCTGAATTTGCCGGATTTCATTTGCACCGAAGTGGTGAAGCGGTATACTGCTCCCAAGCCGCGGTCGGGCGATCCCGATTGGCGCGAAGGCGATACCCTGCTGATCAAGCTCAGCTACTTCGAGCAAAAGGAAAACTACAAGCTGATCGCGATCAACAACAGCGTCACCCGCCAGGACTACGAAAAAGTCGGCGGCGCAAAGGCGTTCGGCGATTTCGGCAGCCTGATGCGGGGCGTCTTCGAACCGGCCAGCCAGACGCGCTTCGCCTTCGACCACCGGTCGCGCCTGCGGGAGCGCGTGGTGATGGCGTTCAACTACCACATCGACCAGGCCAACTCGCGCTACGAGATCCGCTACGAAGACGGGCGCCACATCTTTCCCGCTTACAGCGGGCAGATGCTGGTGGATGAGGAAACGCACCAGGTGTTGCGGGTGACGGTGAAGGCCGAGGGGATTCCGGCCGATTTCCCGGTGAAGAGCGCCCAAACCCGCCTGGATTACGATTACCAGGAATTGAGCGGGCACAAGTTCCTGCTGCCCCTCGAAGCCGTAGTCGACATGTCCACCGACGATTACCTGACGCGCAACGACGAGCAGTTCCGGATCTACGCCAAATACTCGGCCGATTCCAGCATCAGCTTCGACACCGTCCCTCCGCCTCCGCTGCCGGAAGACAAGATCAAAGAGAAGAAGTGAGGGCGTTTTGTCCCATCGATAAGGAAATCGGGACAGACGCATGGCTGTCCCAACGTTAGTATGGCTCGTTGTGACAAACTCTGCCTTTGCAGTAGATTAGCGTCGGCATGAGTCAAAATCGATTTGGACGGCGGCTGCGGTTCTCCAGCACAATGGGGGGCGATGAATGCCGGACGAAGCGTTTTTTCGCAGTTGATGGACCTCTTCCCGCTGCCGGAATTTCGGCGGTGCGTCGAGCGCTATCGCGGAGATTACAAGGTTCAGAGTTTCTCTTGTCTGGATCAGTTTCTGTCACTGGCCTTCGCACAATTGACTTACCGGGAGAGCCTTCGCGATATCGAGGCCTGTCTTGAAAACAGGGGCGAAGATTTTTCGCGAGGCGGCGTGATTGAAGAAGGACGGGGATTGAGTTATTTCGATCAGTTAGGTCAGGCTTCGTCACGAAAAGCGCCGCAGATCAGGCTGTCCCGGTTTCCCGGTCCCGGTTTCTGCACACTCCACAAT
>CAWJLI010000129.1:0-28551 GCA_963843095.1 Bryobacterales bacterium | reverse complement strand
GCGCGCGAAACGCCTCTTCCACAGCTTTGGCGAATTGTAGGGCAACGCAATGGTCGAATCGGAGAAACTCTTGGGCACGCCCGCCGTGTCCGGCAATGCCGAGCGTGGCCACGCCGGAGCCGGCCTTCACCAACAGCGAATCCACGTGGCCGTGGTAGCAGCCTTCGAATTTCACCGTCAGGTCGCGCCCGGTGAAGCCGCGAGCGAGGCGGATGGCGGACATGGTGGCTTCGGTGCCGGAATTCACCAGCCGCACCATTTCGATCGATGGCACCGCGTCGCAAATGGCCTCGGCCAGCTCGACCTCGGCTTCGGTCGGCGCACCGAAGCTGGTCCCGATATCGAGCGCCCGCTCCAGCGCCTCGAGAATTTCCGGATGCCGGTGGCCCAGCAGCAGCGGTCCCCAGGAGCCAACGTAGTCGATGTAGCGGTTGCCGTCCACGTCGACGACGTGCGATCCTTCGCCGCGCGCCAGGAACAACGGGTCCCCGCCCACGCTGCGAAATGCCCGCACCGGCGAGTTGACGCCGCCCGGAATGAGTTCCTGGGCGCGACGAAACAATGATTCGGACTTGGAATGCTTCATGTCAGTCTACCAACGTGCCGCGGGCAGTCCTGCCTGCTGTGTCGAGAGTCATCTCGGCATTTCTTTGAGGCTCGGAACGCCGCCACGGCTGGCGACGCTGCAGGCGTGACTGCCGGTGCCACGGCGCCTCTCACAACAGCCAGGTCGGGCTCCTGCGCGGCACCACGCGAGCAAACCCGACGCTCATCCGAGGTCGTACAGGCCGCCGTTCAAATTCCGCAGCAGCCGCCGCTTGAGACTCGTATAAGGCTGCCGCCCGGCGAACAGATCCTGCATGATGAGGGAGAAGCGCGGGCTGCGGCGGGTGAATTCGACCATGCGCTGGGTCACCGCACCGCACAGGAACCGGCCGACGAAGAAGCGCTTCGCCAGGCGCGAGCCGAATTCCAGATCGGCGGCGAAATCGTGCCGCAGCAGCGCGCGGTAGTGCGCCAGTTTCGCCGCCAGGTCCCCGACTTCGGCCAGCAACGCGCGCGCCGCCAGGTCGGCCGAGCGTATCGCATAGTACAGCCCTTCGCCGGTGAGCGGATCCACCAGCCCGGCCGAATCGCCCACCGCCATCCAGCCGTCGCCGGCCACGCGGTTGGCCTGCCAGGAGCCGCTATCGAGCGAAGGCAGCAGGTGCGAATAGAACCGGCCGTCCTTGCGCGAAATGCCACGCTCCGCCATGAATCGCTCGAGCCGCTGGCGCAGCGCCGCCGCCGGTTCGCCCTTGCCGCAAATCCCCACCGAGAGGTGGCCGCAGCGGGGAAAAATCCAGATGTAGCCTTCCAGGCTCGGCAGGAATTGAATATCGATCCGCTCCTGATCGCCGGGGACGTAATAACCCAGCGCGGTCATGGTGTCCCGCGCCTTCAACTCGGTTCCCACCTCGCGCAGCGGGTTGCGGGCGCCCATCGCCACGATGCAGAAATCGGCGCTGGCTGTGCCGCCTGAGGTGTCTAACTGCCAGCCCGCGCCCTGCCGTGTCATCTTCAGCACGCGCGCCTTTTCGATCTGCGCCCCGGCGCGCTCGGCCCGCTCCAGCAGCATCCGGTTCAGATCCAAACGGGAGTAGATCACCAGCGGATCGGTCAGCCTCAGGCTGGCCTCGACGCCGCACGGCGCGCCCAGCACCGTCTCGTGCACCAGGCGCTTTGGCGTCGAGTTCTCAATCAGAAACGGGTACTGACTGTAAGCCTTGTAAGTAAGCCCGCCGCCGCATGGCTTCTCCCACGCCAGTTTCTCGTCGAATACCATCACCCTGAGCCCGGCGGATGCCAACCGCTCCGCGGCGAATGCTCCCGCCGGCCCGCCGCCCAGGATTGCCACGCGCTTCATTTTTTCGTCTTGTCGATGGGAGGCAGATCCTGCGGCGCCGGCATGGCGCCACCTGCTCCCGCTCCGTGAGGATTCGCCATGCCGCCGGGCGCCATCGCGCCGTGAGGATTCATCCCTCCGCCCGGCATGGCTCCGCCGCCGTGCGGCATGCCGCCGGCTTGCTTGCGCCCCGTCACCACCCACTTGGCGCCCTGCTGCTCGAGGAAATAGATCATCGACATGCCCTGTGCGCCCGGAGCGCTCTTGGGCGTGAAGGAGACGTTGGCTTCGCCGTGGTCGCCAGAGAAGTTCACCGCCGTTACTTCGACGTTCATCGCGGCCACATTCAGGCCGTGGCCGCCAACGTAATCGATCACCGCCTGGCGCACGGCGTCCTTGCTGGCATTGCCTTTATGGCAGCCGGCCAGCGCCAGCGCCGCCGCTAGAATCAGGGCACACAGAATTCGCACCTTTTGATTATAATCCGACATCGCTGGCGTTCCCGCTCTCGCCCGCAGCGGTAGCGCCGCCGGTCTTTTGCCGCCGGTGCTTTCTCTTCGTCTCGCTCCTATGGGGCGCCGGGCCACGTTGGCATTTGCCCGGTTTGCGGTTAGACTGATGGCTATGCATGGCAACCAAGAGGTTTTGAAGTATTTAGGCGAATCCCTGAAGGCCGAGCTGACGGCCATCAATCAATATTTTCTGCACGCCAAGATGTGCGAAAACTGGGGCTACTTCCGGCTGGCGGGCTATTACCGCAAAGAGTCGATCGAGGAAATGGTTCACGCCGAGAAGCTCATCAATCGGATTCTGTTCCTCGATGGTGCGCCGAACATGACCGCGATCGGCCCCATTCGCGTCGGGACCAATGTCAAAATGCAGTTCGAGAGCGACCTGGCGCTGGAGATGGATGCGGTCAAGCAACTCAACCACGCCATTAAGGCATCTACCGCGGCCGGGGATAATGCATCGCGCGCGTTGTTCGAGGACATCCTCCGTCAGGAAGAGGATCACGTGGACTATCTGGAGGGCCAGCTCCACGCCATCGGTGAAGTGGGCCTCGAGAAATTACCTCGCTCAGCAACTGCACAAAGGCGAAAAGGACTAGGCGGCGTCTCGACGGCTAACCCGGGGCCGGCGTTTCCATCATAATAACGGCAGGACCCCGCATGCCACTGGATCGCATCGCGGCGCTGTTGCTGGCCGGTCTGGCGCTGGCTGGCCAAGCTTCGGCTCAGGTCGGCTGGAACGGCCGCGTAGTCGACCAGAACGATGCCCCTGTGGCCGGTGCGCGCGTCCGCGTCCAGCAGGAAGCGCGGGCTGCGCTCGAAGCGGAATCTTCGCCTACCGGATCGTTCGTCATCTCCGTGCCCGCGCCCGGCCGCTATTTAGTCAGCGTGGACCGCGCCGGATATTTTCAGCTGCGCGACCAGGCGGTGGAGATCGCGGCCGGCGCCGCTGAAACCACGCTGGTGCTCAATGTGCAAGAGGAAGTCTTCCAGAGCATCCATGTCGGCGCCCTGCCCAATCCGGTGGATGCCACCACCACCGCCGGCGAGGAGCGGCTGAGCGGCACCGAAATCAACGACATTCCTTACCCGGCCACCGAAAGCTTGCGCAACGGCATGAGACTGATGCCGGGGACGATCGAAGATCCATCCGCCGGCCTCCATTTTCACGGTGGGGCCGAATATCAGACTCAGTACACTCTGAACGGCGTGGATATCACGGACCCGATCAGCGGCCGCTATACCACGCTTCTGGCGTTGGATGGAGTGCAATCGGTGGATTTGGAAGGCGCGCGTGAGCCCGCGCAGTCCGGGCCCGGATCGGGCGGCACGTTGGCGATCCGCACCGAGAACGGAACCGACCTGTTCCACTACACGGTTACCAATTTCATTCCCGGGATCGACCAGCGGGGCGGCGTGCGCATCGGCGATTGGGCGCCGCGCGCGGTTCTTTCCGGGCCCATCGTCAAGGGCCGAGCCTGGTTCGCCGACAGTGTCAACGGAAGCTACAACAACGGCTATGTTGCCGGCTTGCCCCCTGGCGCGGACACAAATGCGGCCTGGGCGCTGGGCAATCTGGCCCACGCTCAAGTCAATCTTTCTGCCGCCAACATTTTCTACGCCGACTTCCTGAGCAACTTCGATCACCAGTCCCACTTCGGCTTGGGACCGCTTGATCCGGTTCCCACGAGTTCCGGCCTGAGCGATCATGAGTGGCTGCTGATGGCGAAGGACTCGCACTCGTGGTACGGCGGATCGCTCCTGGAATTTGGCGTAGCCTGGCAGGCGGTTTATCACCGCCAGTTGCCCGAAGGCACAGCGTCCTATCTGATCACCCCCGAGGGCCGCAGCGGAAACTACTTCGTCGACTCGCGCCAGAACGGCAGCCGCGGGCAGGTTTTCGTCAACTACTTTCCCCCCGCGCGCGCGCTTGCGGGACGCCACCAACTGCAAATCGGCACCGCCGCGCAACGGCTGGGTTACGACGCGCGGTTCACGCGATCGGAAGCCGAGGTGATTGGCTTGAGCGGCTTGCCCGAGTTTGTCGCCACGTTTCGGGGCAGCGGCATGTTCGATCGCGGGAACACGGTCGCGTTGGCCTATGTCAACGATCACTGGCAACCCGCTGGCCGCCTCACGGTGGATGTGGGCGCGCGCCTGGATTGGGACCGGCTGGTAGGCGAAGCCGCGGTGTCGCCGCGCATCGCAGCCGCCTGGGCGCCGATGGAGGACAGCCGCACCAAGTTCACCGCGGGTTACGCCATTTTGCGCGATCCCAGCAACCTCGCCCTGTTCTCCAGGCCGCTCGATCAGCAGGCCGTCATTACGCCCTACGATTCGTCCGGAGCGCCGCTGGCGCCGGTGATCACCACATTCTTGGCGGGGCGCGACCTCAAGTTCCCGCGGTATGGCCAGTGGAGCGCCGGCGCGATGCGCGACCTGGGGCACCGCGTTTCGGCGAGCGCCGATTGGATGCGCAAGCGCGGCGCGGATGGCTTTGTTTACGCGTCCACCGGCGCGCCCGGTCCGGTGAATCTCGATCTCATCGGTCTGGCTTGGGGATACGGCGGCGACTACCTCCTTTCCAACGTGCGGCGCGACGCCTACGATGAGGTGGCGCTCACGGTGCGGCAGTCCTTCGGCGAACAGTATGGCTGGCTGGCCAGTTACACCCGGTCGCGAGCGGCCTCCAACGCCGTGCTCTCCACCACCATCGACGAGCCGTTGCAGGTAATCAACGGCTTCGCCCCCATGCCCTGGGACGCGCCGAATCGTTTCCTCGGGTGGGGTTACTTTCCGCTGCACGGCCCGAACTGGTCGCTAGCCATGCTGGTGGACTATCGCACCGGATTACCCTACTCCATCACCACCGATTCCGGCGTGCTCGTGGGACCGTTGGATGCCGAACGCTACCCCGGTACGTTCGACCTCAACATCCACATCGAGCGGCGCTTCGTCTTCCGCGGTTACCGGCTGGGATTGCGGGCAGGCTGCAACGACATTACCGGGCACCGCAATTATACGGCCGTGAACAACGTGGAAGGCGCGCCTAACTTCCAGCAGTTTTACGGCGCCGAAGGGCGGCGCTTCGTGGTGCGCATCCGCATGTTCGGCCGTGCCCGCAAACCGTAGGGGCCGGGTAGGCAATGTGGCGCGGGCAGTCCTGCCTGCTGTGTCGAGAGCCGTCTCGGCTTTTCCTTGGCTCGGTGCTCCGCGGTTGCCAAGAAAAGTCGCTACGACTGGCGGCTCTGCAGGCTTGACAACCCGCGCCACCCCCTCTTGCCTCTCAGAGGTTCATTCTGTTCTTGACGCCGGCCTTTTTCAACTCCGCCTCGAACATCTCGCTGACTGCCGGATCTTCGTCTTCGTACTCGATCAGGTTTCCACCCTTCCGGGTGCTCGTCTTGCCCAGCCGATGGGTGCGCCCGCCGCCTCCCAAGGCCCGCATGAACCATCGGCCGTCGCCGCCCCAATTCGCGGCCAGATAGCGGGCCGGATCGCCGCCGGTGTTGAAGTGCTGATGGAACCAGCCGTCGGGCGGCACGAAAAGAGTGCCTTCGGCGAACTCGATGCGCACGCGCTCGGTCGCGTCGGAGTACTTGATGGCTCCCTTCCATAGCAGCGTGTAGCCACGCCCGTTCAACATCAGTACGTGCGAGCCGGGGCCATGACGATGAGCCTTCTTGTAAGTGCCCACCTCAAACTCGGAGATGTGAGCCTGCATGGTGTTGTCGGCTAGCTGGAGTTCGATCCGCGAATTCGCCTTGCCACGCTCCGCGCTTTTGAACAGGCCGAGCGACCGTGCGTCCGGAATGTAAGCGCTCTCCCAGGTATTGACCCCGCCCTTCTGCTCACTTTCGGCCGGGTTGGTGTCTTTGTGATGGATGTGTTCGGGACCGGCCCCAAAGGCGTCGGGATCGCCGTTATAGCGGTCACGGAATGCATAGTCGTTGTTGAAGACGAAGTCCAGGTTGTGGAAGAGATCGATCACTACTGGCGCGTTGCTGATGGCCAGCAACCGGGCAGGCGCGGCTCCGCGGTTCCGGTGCTGGCGCCAGGTGTTGAGCGGCGGGCCGATCACCGCGCCCGCCTGCCACTTCACGGTCTGCCTGGCGCCGCCCGGCACCCAGATGTCGGTTTCGCCGTCACCGCTGACGACGTAGACGACCTCCTCAAACAAATAGCGCTGCGGATTCGTCTGGCCACCCGGAGGAATCTCGCACAGATAGCCATCGTTGACACCCTCGCCGCCGATCAGATCGATGAAAGCGCCCTGCACGCCCATGCGTCTCCAGGGTTGGACCGGCGCGTTCCGAATGTCCGCCAGGCTGTAGCCCGAATACACCTGGATGCCTTCGTTCTTGCGCCATTCCTCGTATGGATTCAGGTTCGTCTGATTGTAGTCGCGGGATTTCGTCGGGGCGCTGGCCTGCTGTATCCGTTCTGCCCTCAGAATCCGGCCGGTGGCCGCGACGCTCAGGCCGGCCACGGCGGCATAATCGACAAAATTCCTGCGAGAGATTCTCCCTGCCAGGAACTCTCTAGCCCAAGTCCTCTTCATGGGAGTCACGACCTCCGAATGTGGATTGCTGCGGAACCGCGGAGCGCCTGCCGCCCCACCGCGTCCACCGGCCAAGTGGGGATTGCTTGGCGGCGTCGGGACGGCAGGCGCAAACCGGTCTAGCCGGCTGCTTCGGAAAACCCTACCAGCCGAGTTTCAGCGCGAACTGCAATTGCCGGGAAGTGGTCAAGGTGGAAGTAATAACCCCGGCGCTGGACGAATAGGCTCCCGACGAAGTGAACGTAGTAATTACCGGCCATCCGAAATTCGTGTGATTCACCGCGTTGAAGATTTCCGCCCGGAATTGAAGCGTCGTACGCTCGCGGAAACGGAAGGTCTTGAACATGGAACCATCGACGTTCATCAGGCCCGGAGCCGTGAGAATGTCTCTGCCCGCGTTGCCAAACGTGCCGGCCGCCGGGAGCAGGAAGGCCTTCGGATTGAACCACTGGTTCGGGCTGCCCTCAATGATGGAGCCGGAGAAATTCGGGTTCAGGGAGACGCGGTCCGGGTTTCGCGTGTCGCCGTCGGCCGACTGATTAAACCCGACCAGCGGCGTGAACGGGAAACCGGTCTGAGCGGTGATGATGGCGTTGACTTGCCACCCGCCCAGAATCGCGTTCGCCACGCCTTTGGCGCCGCCGAGAAGAGCCCTGCCGTTTCCAACCGGCAGCGCGTAGCCGAAATTCCCTGCGAAACGACTGGTGATGTTGAAATTCGACGGCCCCCAGTCCAGGCGCGGATCGAAGGGATCCAGATAAGTAGTCGTTCCACCCAAACCCGCATTGTTGAGGAATGACGAAGAGTGGTTGTCGAGACTCTTCGAAAATGTGTAGTTGGCCCGGAATTGAACGCCGTGACTGAATCGGTGAGTCAGATCGGTCTGCAAGGCATTGTAGTTGCTGTTGCCGTTCGATTCCTCGTAGCGGGCGTTCGACAGGCTGGGGTTCATCCTGGGCGACTTGGGCGCAAAGTAATCCGCGCCATTGACGATGGTGGGATAGGCGGTGTTCGCATCGGCGGTCGCCAGCAGGTGGTAGCCGCGCTCTCCCACGTAACCGACCGAGAGAAGGGTGTTGGCGGTGAGCGCCTGGTCCACTCGCAGGTTGTACTGGAAAACGGCCGGCGAACTCAGATTGGGCTGGACGCCGGTCGGCCCGATCTTTGACCCCGGGAGGGTCTGCGTCGGCGAAATAAAGAGAGGGAAAGTCGCCGGTGTCACCGTTACTCTGGAATCGTAAATGCCAATGGGAATCGAATCGCAACAATCTCCCATGTAGTCCAGTTGCTCATAGTAAAGACCGTACCCGGCGTGGATCGCGGTGTGCCGGCTGGCGAAGGGCGCCCATGCGATGCCCAAGCGAGGTCCGATGAGGAGCTTCGCGTTGTTCACCGAATAGACGGATTTTCCGATTACCGGCTGGGTCTCCAGCACCTGATTGGCGTTCGAAACGAAATTCGCCGCCATGCCCTGCGGTGAGTTCCAGCCGTTGTTGAACTCGTCCCGGATGCCCAGGGTGAGAGTCAAATTCGGAAGCAATTGGATGGAATCCTGCGCATACCACGCTCCGGCAGTCTGGCGCCAGCCGATTTCGATGGGGTTCAACGTCGCGGCCACCTGCGTCGCTTCCCCCAGCATGAAGTGCTGGAGATCGGTAAACGTGGCTACCCCGTTTCTCTGATCCGCTGCGTTGTCGTTGGATTCGACCTTCTGAAACCATCCGCCAACCTCGATCTTGTGGACGCCCTTGACGAACGAAACAGAGTCGGTGACGGTAAACAGGTTGCGGGCAATGTCATCGAACTCCTGCGACCCGTTCGAGCCAGCTCCGGCGATGGCGCCGAGTTGACCGTTGCCGACCGATCCGATGTTAATGTTGCCAACCGGCTGGTTTTGTACGAACGCTAGGCTGGAATCGCCGCCGGGGGGCGCCGAGTTCATCAGCCACTTGGCGCGGCTGAACCCTCCACGAAGCACATTGATCACCGAGGAAGTGAATGTATGGGTCTCCTGCAAGCTGACAATCTGCGATCGCTCGGTGCTGGTGGTGAGCTGCAGATCGGTGGTTCCGGGACTCTGATTGAAGCCGTCGTCTATGGTGTAGACCCCGGACAACAAATCGCTGGGTGAGAAGTTGTGATCCACCCGCAAGTTTCCGAAATCCTCCCGGATCATCTGTTCCGGGTTGCCATAGTAATACGCAGCGCCTCCACCCAACTCTGGCCCATTGGCAACCGGCCAAAGGGCGAAGTAAGGCGCGATGCCGGGAGCCAAACCGATGTTCACCAGGGTCCCACTGGCGTTGGGCAGGTATCCGTTCCGCGCGTTGTTGTCGGGAACAATGGCGGCGTCGGTGACCGCGAGACGCTGCCGGAATGCTTCGTAGTTGCCGAAGATGAACGTCTTGTCCTTCTTGATTGGACCTCCCGCGGAGCCGCCAAACTGGTTACGCCTGAACGGAGGCACACTGGAGACCTGGTCAAAGAAGTTGCGCGCATCGAAGAAGCTGTTCCTGAGGAACTCAAACAACGTCCCATGGAACTGGTTGCTTCCGGACATGGTCACGAGACTGACCTGCGCGCCCGGCCGTTTGCCATACTCGGCGCTATAGCCATTCTCCAGCACGTTGAACTCGCGCACCGCGTCCACACCGAGTAACTGGCCGCTCAAGCCGCCGGGGATCACGTCGGCAGTGGATACGCCGGTGTATTCGATGCCATTGAGAAGGAATAGATTGTAGTCCTCGCGGTTGCCGGAAACGGAGAAGTTATTGCCCAGCCCCGCGCCAGTGCTGGTGGAGGAACGATTCACGGTGGTGTTGGCCGTTCCAGGATTGAGCGTGATCAGGTTGTCGAAGCTCCGGCCGTTCAGCGGGAGATCCTTGACGGCATTCTCATTCACCAATCCGGATATCGAGGTGGTAGCCACATTCACCAGGGAGGCGTCGCCGGATATCTGGACCTCCTCCTTGAGAACGCCAACTTGCATGTCGATGTCGACAACGGCATCCTGGGCTACCGCCAAGTCGATGCCGAAGCGGACCAGGTTACGGAATCCGGTCTTTTGAACCTTGACATCGTAGCGGCCAACCGGAAGCGCGAGCGCCTCGTAGTAGCCGCGCTCGTCGGTGACCAAAGTGCGAATCTGGCCGGTCTCCGAGTTCGTCACGCTGACGCTGGCGTTCGGAATTGTGGCGCTGGTGGGGTCGTGAACATAGCCCGAAATCGATCCCAGCACCTGACCGAAAACTGTTGACGAAAAAAGAACGAGCGAAACCAGCAAGATACCGATCCGACTCCTGGGCGCCCGCACGGCATTGAAAGCAACTCGATGTCTATCCATGTTTGTATCCTCTGTTACGGAACCATATCCTTCCGCGATGCTTGGCGCGACCGGCGGAGAGAACGGCTGTTCCAACGGCTCCTTCTCTCACGTGCTTTGCCAATCGCCCTGATGCCCCTGCCCGCACTTGGGACGAACCTTTTGAGCCTCGGGAACCCCTTTAAATCAAAATACTTAGGTTCATGCGACGGCTGAAATCACAATATTGCGAAAGCGCACGACAAAGTCCTGTGGCGCTGTGCTAGGCACGGCAAAACCAATGACGCCGGGCTGGACTCGCAACTGATTGAAACGATTAACGTTCTGACCCGCGATGGAGATCCGGATTTCGCTGCCCCGACAAATGATCTCCATCTCGTTCCACTTCTCTTCAGCACCAACCAACTTCTTTGATTTCTGTATGTTGTTGATCGTCCCAGTGGGATTATCGTGATCCTGATAGTCGATCAGCACTTCATAGCCGCTACCAGGACCGGTGCCGGGGCGGTTCTCGCCGTCGAGACCCCACTTTCGGCGCGGCTCGCGAACATAGACACAGCTCCTGCCTCCGCTTGAGATATGAAATAGCAGGGCCAGCCGAAAGTCCGTGAATACTTCGCGCGTAAATATGTAACCGGGACCGGGCTTGTTCTTGTAAGAACGCCCGACAAGCTCACCCCCTTCCGCAGTCCACGTTCCTACTCCGAAGCTCTGCCATGCGGAGAAATCCGTGTCGTCAAACAGCGCTTCTTGGGCCCTTGCGACAAGAGATAAGCCTGCCAAGATGAAGCACTTTCTGGTTATGACCGCCCTCCTTCGTTAGGTTGCCAATTGTGAAACGGATGGCCGCGTTCCCCCAGGGCTTTCCTACTGAATCAGCATTCAACTCGGTTCTATGAGTAATGATGGTACTGAATTAAGTATTAGTATTTACCAAAAGAAAATGTGATGTCAAGTACAAAAGTGGTAATCAGAAGGTAACAGGCAGGACAACGGACCGATAGTGAAAAATGTAACTATATTGTTTAATATGAATAGTTTAACTGTCTTGTTTTGATCTTTTTCTCGGCGTCGCACTGTCCCATTTAGTGCAATTCAAGATGTTAATTAAATGAGACAGTTATATGAGAGAATACCCTAGAACCATCACCATTCCCCGTAATCCTTTTGCGGTGTTTCCGACTGAATTCACAAATACCAAGCGCTGAGCGGGCGCCCTGCGCTCGGACGAGGAACGGCGCTCATCAAACTTCGTTCCCGTAGCTAAATGAAACGCCGCTCTGTCGGGAGCGGCCCTAAGGGCCGTACTACCAGGCCTTCTAGTAAGCTCCAATCGCTCAGGACGGGACCAGTACAATCACGCGGTTCAAGCCGAAGACCCACACGTTATACTCGCGTCATCAGTGGACCATTGGTTCGACAGACCACTGCAAGAGGATCGCTCATGACTAAGCGGAACGCGTTACGGACTGTGTTAGTTTTTCTGAGTGTTGCGGCTGTGGCCGGGTCGATGGGAGTGAGCCACGCGCAACCTCTTGCGCCCGCGGATTCCACGGGGCAACTGCCCGATCGGCCTGCCATCCAGCAACAACAGATGTTGCTGCCAACGATGGGCAATTCACCCATGGTGCGGATCTCGTCCAGGCAAAACAGTTCCACTGCGGAGGGCGTCGTTCAGAGCGGCAGGCTCATCCACATGATGACGCCCCTTTATCCGCCGGCTGCGATACAGGCTCACATATCCGGAGTGGTCACCATCGATGCACGGATCGGCAAGGACGGCCGTATTATCGACACCAACGTCGTCAGCGGTCCGTTGGCACTGCGGCGGGTTGCCCAATATGCCGTCAAAAGATGGCGGTATGAGCCGACGCTTCTCAATGGAGAGCCCATAGAGAGAGTTGCCCAGGTCGACTTGAGTTTCGTCCTAGGTCGTTACTGAAGCTTGCCTGAATGCCGGACCGGCAGCGGGCGACCATGGCGGCCCTTCGCCGTCGGCTTGGCCGCGCGCATGTTCAGCCTACACTCCCTGCCCTCCGCGGCACGCGCGCCAATCATGGCAGTCACCGGCCATGCCGTCATCGGTGCGCGTGAGGAGCGCTTGCGGACCGAAATGGACCGCCTGCTCGGGTTCGTGCGGTTCTGGAGTTTCAGGATCGCGTGGCGAGGACCATGACCCAAAAGGGGCCCTCGGCGCACTGAAAAGCGAGCCTCTCGCGAACCTTAGCCCCACAGATCCGCAAGCTGTAGTCGCTTCCATCCACCACCGAGGGCATGGAAAGCTGGATCCCCCGCGTCAACACACACTTCATGTTGCCGCCGATCATGTTGACCAGTTCGCCAAGCACATCGCGCACGACGTCGTCCACGCTGTCGGGCGGGTCCATGGAAAGAAAGCGGCCCGCGAACTGGCAAGCCTGCCGCCGGTCGCACTCCAGCAGCACCGCTCCGTTCCAATCTCCCGCCATGTGGAGCAGCCGCCGTCAGGCGGTCCCCGTTGGGGAACCAGGGCGTCCCGCACCGGCGCACTTCCAGGCCCAGCATGGTTGCGAATACGGACTCCACGATCTGCGCCAGTTCGCTCGGCAGTATCTCGGTGCTCCATTCGGTTGGCATAAGTGTCTCTCTCAGCGGGCAACGTAGACGATCGCGCTTCCCACGGTCTGTCTTTCAAACCACTCCTCGACGCCGAACGCCGTCTCGGCGCCGCCCAGCAGCAGCCAGCCGCCTCGGAACAGAGTGCCGTGGAGTTCTTTCAATATGTTCTTCTTGGTTTCGGCGTCGAAATAGATCATGACGTTGCGGCAGAACACCAGGTCGAAAGGTCCCAGGGCGCGCATGCTCTTGCGCAGGTCAATCGTCTCGAAACGGGCCATCCGGCGCACCGGCTCGCTCAACTGCCAGTCCACGCCGGAACGGCGGAAATGCTTCACCAGGAGGGCCGCCGGCAAGCCCCGGTTCACCTCGATCTGCTGGTACTTGCCGGACCGGGCGCGCTCCAAAACCTGCGAGGAAAAGTCGGTGCCCAGAATCTGAATGTTCCAGTCGCTCAACCCTTCCTGCAGGAGCAGCATGGCCAGGCTGTAGGCTTCCTGCCCGGTCGATGCCGCGGCCGACCAGAACCGCAACTTCTGCATATCTCGCCGGTCTTCCTTCAGCCGGGGCAGCAGGACAGTCCGGATGGCCTCATAATGCGCGGGATCGCGGAAGAAGTAGGTTTCGTTGGTCGTCATGGCCTCGACGACCTGGCGGCCGACCTCGGTCTCGCACGTGGCCTGGAGGAGCGCGCACAAGTCGTTGATGGAGCCGAGGCCGAGTTGCCTGACGATCGGCGCGAGGCGGCTTTCGAACAGGTAATGCTTGTCCTCTTCGAGCACGATGCCCGCTTGGGAATAGACATGCTCCTGGAGGAACCGGTAGTTCTCCGAGTGGATCTCCGCGATTGGAGTTTGGCTTTGCATCCACTGCTCCCTTAGCTTCGGCCCGCCATCCGCAGAATCTCCGGCACGACTTGATCGAGGGGCAGCACGCGGTCGGCAAGTCCCGCATTCACCACGGCGCCGGGCATTCCCCAAACGACACTCGAAGCCTCATCCTGCGCGAGGACGCTCGCCCCTTGCGCCTTGAGAATCTCCGCGCCGCGCAACCCATCCTGGCCCATGCCGGTCAGAATCACGGCGATGACTGCGCCGCCATACACCTCCCCGATCGAAGTGAACAGCGCATCGACGGCGGGACGGCAGGAGTTCTGCGGCGGCGACTGATCCAGACACACGCGCACTCCGCCGCCGTTCGGAGGCCACCTTCAGATGAAAGTCTCCTGGCGCAATCAGGATCTTGCCGGCTCCACCGGGTCGCCCTGGCTCGCTTCTTCGACTGGCAGCCGGCAGGAGGAGTGAAGACGCTCGGCAAGCAACCGGGTGAAGAGAGGCGGCATGTGCTGCACCACCAGGACCGGCAACGGGAAACCCGGCCGGCAACTCCGGCAGGATCGCGCCCAGCGCGGTCGGCCCTCCCGTGGAGACTCCGATCACGACCACTTTGGGCCGCACCTTCGTGCTCTGGCAGGACTCGGCGTGACCCGCCGTGCCGGCGGCGCTGCCGGGACATGCGCCGGTTCCGGTCGGGCCGCGGCACGGTCTTGCGCCGGCAGGTGGAAGAACTGCTTGATCTTCGGAACCAGCTCTTCCCGCAGGCGCGTCATCGAGCGATCGAGCGACCCTTCGTTGGAAGCCTTGGCCACGTAGTCGTCGGCCCCCAGGGTCAACGCCTCCAGCGTCACCGCCGCGCCGCGCTCGGTGAGCGTGCTGAACATGATGACCCGCAGTTGCGGATATTCGCGCCGAACGCGGCGCAACGTCTCCAGGCCATCCATCTCCGGCATCTCGATATCCAGCGTGAGGACATCGGGGTTTAGCTGCGGGATCCGTTGCAGTGCGATCGCGCCGTTCGATGCCGCCCCCACCACGTCCAGTGACGGGATCCTGCTCCAGAGCATGAGTGACCAGGCGCCGGATGACCACCGAGTCGTCCACCACCAGCACGCGAATCCGCTCTCCGGGCTGGAGCATTCGCTTGTTCAGTGCGGGCATGCTTTGCACCCCCTTAGGGATGGATCCCCACAAGCTGGAGCTTCTCCACGAGGATGTCTTTGGTGAACGGCTTCATGACATACTCGTTGGCGCCCGCCTCCAGGGCCGCCGCCATCTGATCCAGTTCGGTCTCGGTGGTGACCATGACCACCACCAGCGAAGAAAGTTCCGGGTTCTGGCGCAACCGCTTGAGCAGTTCCAGCCCATTGATCTCGGGCATGTTCCAGTCCGCCAGAACCAGCGATCACTGCGGTCTTCTCGGCTTCGATCACCTCCAGGGCCTCTCTTCCGTTGGCCGCCTCGCGAACCTCGAACCCGAGTTCCTTCAAGGTCCTGGCGAGGATCATCCGAACGGCCCTCGAATCGTCCACAACTAGTGCTTTGGCCATCATTTCACCTGTGTTCGTTGATTGAGGGGTGGCCCGGCGGATGGGTGACAGCCGCCGGGCCGCGCCCCGAAGCAGAGCTCCGGTCAGAACGTGAACTTCGAGACGACCGTCTGCAGCCGGGCCGCCATCTGGCTCAACTCCTGCGACGCCTTCTGCGTGTCGTTGGCGCCCTGCGTGGTATTCTTCGCCGCCACAGCCACGCCGCCGATGTTCTTGGCGATGTCGCCGACCCCCTTGGCTGCTTCGGTCACGCTGCGGCCGATCTCATTGGTCGTCACTGTCTGCTCTTCCACCGCCGAGGCGATGCTGTTGGAGATGTCGTTGATCTGGTTGATGATGGTGCCGATCTCCTCGATCGCCTTGACGGCGCCCTTGGTGTCGCCCTGGATCGCCTCGATCTTCTGGCCGATATCCTCGGTGGCCTTGGCGGTCTGCTTGGCAAGTTCCTTGACCTCGTTGGCCACGACCGCGAAGCCCTTGCCCGCTTCGCCGGCGCGCGCCGCTTCGATGGTCGCATTGAGCGCCAGCAGGTTGGTCTGTTGCGCGATCGAGGTAATCACCTTGATCACGTTGCCGATCTCCTGGCTGGATTCGCCCAGCTTCTTCACGGTCTCGTTGGTGGAATGCGCCACGCTGACGGCATTCTTGGCCACCCGAGCCGACTCGTTGGCGTTCTTGGCGATCTCGCGGATCGAGGCCTGCATCTCCTCGGAGGCCGAAGCCACCGAGGCGACGTTCTTCGACACCTGCTCGCTGGCCGCGGACACCACGTTGGCCTGCGTCGCGGTCTCCTCCGCGTTGCCCGCCATCTGCTGGCTGACCGCCGTCAGTTCTTCGGAGGAAGAAGCCAGCGTCGTCGCGTTCTGCGCCGTGACCTTGAGCGGCTCGACGACCGCCTCCAGCGTCTGGTTCACGCCCTCGATGATCTTGCGGAAGTCGCCCTGGTGCTTGGTGGCGTCGGCGCGCACGCCCACCCGGCCCTCGGCGGCTGCTTTGGCCAGCATCGCGGTGTCGGCGACCAGCGCGTTGATGTTGTTCTTCAACAACACCAGCCACTCGTGAATCTGGTCCTGATCGGAAGCCTTGGCCATCGATGCCGTCATGTCGCCGTTGGCGATCTTCGTCACATAAGCGATCAGACCCGGTCAGCCAGTCATGCACGCCGTTGACGGCCTGCTTCATCTTCTCGTGGTCGCCCTTGCAGGCAATCTCGACCTTCTCCCGCAGGTTGCCGCCACGGACCAGCGCCAGAATGCGGTTGCCTTCGCCGATGGGCAGCAGGATGGCGTCCAGCATTTCGTTGACGCCTTTCACGATGCCCGCATAGGCGCCCTGGAACTGCTCGGGCTTGCCGCGCTCCGAAAGTTGGCCTTCACGCGACGCCTCCGTCAGCCGCCCCAATTCCTTTTGCAACCCTTGCAGCACCACGGCCACGTTGTTCACGGCCTGCTTCATCTTCTCGTGGTCGCCCTTATAGGTTTGCGCGATCAACTCGTCGATCTTGCCGTTGGAGATTTGGGCCAGAACGCGGTTGCCTTCGCCGATGGGCAGCAGGATGGCGTCCAGCATTTCGTTGACGCCCTCGACGATCTTGCGATAGTCGCCCTGGTGCTTGGTGGCGTCGGCGCGCGTGGCCAGCTTGCCCTCCCCGGCCGCCTTCACCAGCGACGCCGGCCTCGGCCACCAGCGCGTTGATGTTGTCGATGCAGTTGTTCAGGTTGTTCTTGATCTCGTTGAAGTCGCCGTTGTAGGTGTCGGTGATCTTGGGCGGGATGTCGCCCTTCGAGATCCGGTCCACGTACTCGGCCGACACATTCAACGGCCCGATGACCGCGTCCAGCGTCGCGTTGACGCCCTCGACGACCTTGCGGAAGTCGCCCTGGTGCTTGGCCGCGTCGGCGCGCGTGGCCAGTTTGCCTTCCACCGCCGCCTTGCGTCAGTGCCACACCGTCGGCCACCAGCGCGGTGATGGCGTCGATGCAGGTGTTCAGGTTGTTCTTGATCTCGTTGAAATCGCCGTTGTAGGTGTCGGTGATCTTGGGCGGAATGTCGCCCTTCGAGATCCGGTCCACGTACTCGGCAGACACATTCAGCGGCCTGATGACGTTATCCAGGGTTAGGTTGAAGCCCTCGATGACCTTCTTGAAGTCGCCCTGGTGCTTGGTGGCATCGGCGCGCGTGGCCAGTTTGCCTTCCAGCGCAGCTTGCGTCAGTGCCACGCCGTCGGCCACAACCCGGCTGATGGCGTCTATGCAGGTGTTCAGGTTGTTCTTGATCTCGTTGAAGTCGCCGTTGTACTTGTCGGTGATCTTGGGCGGAATGTCGCCCTTCGAGATCCGGTCCACGTACTCGGCGGAAACGTTCAGCGGCCTGATGACGCGTCCAGCGTCAGGTTGACGCCTTCGACCACTTTGCGGTAGTCGCCCGGATGTTTGGCCGCGTCGGCGCGGGTGGCCAGTTTGCCATCCGCCGCCGCCTTCGCCAGCATGTCGACGTCATTCGTCATGCTTTGCAGCGCCGCGGCAACGTTGTTCACGGCCTGCTTCATCTTTTCGTGGTCGCCGCTGTAGTTCTGCGCGATCAGTTCGTCGATCTTGCCAGCGCTGATCTGCGCCAGGACGCGGTTGCCCTCGCCGATTGGCAGCAGGATCGCATCGAGCATCGAGTTCACACCCTCGACCAGTTTCCGGTCGTTCCCTTCGAACTGCTCTGCCTTTCCGCGCTCGCTCAGGCGGCCTGCGTGCGAGGCTTCCACCAACCGGAGAATCTCCTCCAGCAGTTGGCTCGTTTGCTTGTCGCCAGCATTAGTTGTTGGACGGTCCAAAACGGCGGCGCCGGTGGACGGATTTCGGCCGGGAGGAACTCGCCGGCCGTCGTTTGCTTGTCTTGCCATGGTCTTTGCTCCTTAGTCTTTCCTGTTGCGTTATTCGCGATGCGTCACCGACGCCTGGTTCTCGATCCGTCATAGCCTTCCGAGGGCCGGCTGGCTGCCGGCGGCCATCAGTTGCGATTCACGCAGCCTCTGGTTGCAGCGCTCCATCAGCGGAGCACCATGTCCGAAGTAGATCCGCCGGACATCGCGGGCGGATAGCTTGTCCAATGCCGCCAGGAATCCGGCCTCATAAGTTCCCGTGGGCGACGTGATCAGCAGCGGGGAGTCGCCGGCGAAGAGTACACCCTCTGCCTGGTTGTAGAGGCAGATCGAGTCGCTGCTGTGACCCGGTGTGTGAATCACTTCGAAATACCCGTCGCCCATTTTGATCGTGTCTCCATCGCGCAGCAGACCATCGACGCCCTCGATATTCGGCGAGAACGCGAAGACTCTGGAGTGGAAGGCCTCACGAACCCGCGGCAGCAGCGCGCAATGGTCGGAATGGCCGTGGGTCAGCACCACTTGTTCGACGGGCCATTTACCGATCCCGGTGGGCGCCCGCTCGATGCTTGCCAGGATGGCCGGATCCTGGCCCACGTCCACAAGAGTGTTGACGTCCTCGATCCGGCTCGCATCGCCGAGTACGAGGTAAACCTGGGAGGTATAGAGTTCGCCACTGTTCTCCAATGTCACGATGCGCATTGGACACTCTTCACTCTGCGGAACAACTGGCCGTCGGGAATCACCCGTTCGAACAGGCGGCCAAGTTCCGGCGGCATCTCCTGCGTCTGCTCGGTGGCGAACAGTCCGCCGGGCGCTAGCGCCCGGTGAAACATTCTGAGCACTTCGATCCTCTCCGAAGGCTGGAAGTGGAGCAGCACGTTCTTACACAAGACCAGCGAGTATCCTTGACCGATTTCCTGGAACGACAGAAGATCGTGCCGCTGAAAGGCCACCGGCCGCCGGATGGTTTCGATCACGCGAAGGTACCCGGGCTTGTCGGTGGGTTCAAAGTATTTTTCCACGACGCCCTCGGGCACCCGCTCCAATTCCTCTTTCGGATATTGAGCCACCTCGATCATCCGGGCAAACTGGCCGGAGCTTTCGACATCGGTCGCATCGATGCGCAGGTTTTTGAAAGCGAAGTGTCCCATCCGCTCGGCAAACATAATGGAGAGCGTGTACGGCTCCTGTCCCATAGCCACACCGGCGTCCCAGATGCGGGGGTGGCTGCGGCCCGACAGGACAGGAAGAAGGTGATCCACCACCCGTTCCAGCACTTGTTGGTCGCGGAAGAAGAAAGTAAAGGCCATCTTTAGAGCCTCCCTGCCAGGCGCGGCGCCGGTTGCGGAAATGCGCCCCGCACTAGACGGCCCTCCCGGCGGCGAGATCCACCGTTCGCTCTGCATCGAGAACCAGCAGCAGCCGGTCTTTCAGCTTGTAGACGCCGCGGATGAGATCTCTCGCGGCGGGATCGAGGTTCTCCGGCGGCCGTTCGTAGGTAGCGGCATCCACATCCAGTACGTCACCGATCTCGTCGACCAGCAAACTCACAGCACCATCCTCGGTGCGGACCACCATGTTCATCGGCGTCTGGCCCCCGGCGCGTGGCGGCAATCGAAGCCGCCGCCGCATATCGATGGCGGTGACGATTTGACCGCGCAGGTTGATCAGCCCCTCGATGACGTCCGGGGCCTGAGGCACGCGGGTCATCTGCTGGAAGCGCAGCACTTCTTGGACTCGGAGGACATCCACGCCGAAAAACAAGTCGGCGACAAAAAATGTGGAGAACTGTCCACTGGTCTGCGCCAGTACGGATTTCATGGTTGCCGTGTCGGTGCCCATCGGTTATCTCTCCTCTCCCGCGCACACTGGGGCTGCCTCGGATGAAGCCAGCGTCGAGGCTAGCCGCGCCACCGATCCCAGCATGGCCTCCCGATCGAACTTCACCTGGCAATCCTGAAAACCCGCCGCCTGGCCGGCCCGCGCCCGCACCTGCTCCGCCGAGTCAGCCAGCGCCAAAATCGGAATCCCCTGCCACTCCGTCCGGCGCCGCATCGCTGTGAGCAGCGCGGAACTGCCGCTGGGCGGGAGGTCCAGCGCCGTCACGACGACGTCTACCGGGTGCTGCTCCAGGCCGCGGATCGCCTCGTCCAAATTGGCGGCCTCAAGTACCTGATAGCCGGCCATATCGAAGCCGCTCCGGATCAGGCCTCGGGAGAATGCCGAGGCTTCGGCGACCAAGATCCGCTTGCCGTTCGCGGATCCGCCGGTGGATTGAAACCAATCTTCGGCAGCCGTTCGAATGACCTGGTTGAGATCGAGAAAGTCCGCGACCCGCTTGCCCACCACCGCCGACCCAAGGAGACCCTTGCGGCCCGTCTTCTGGCGCACCGTCACGGTCTCTTCGGCAACATCCAGGATTTGGTCGACTACCACACCCACACTGCGGTCGCCGTCGTTGAAAACGATCACCTGCACCGGATCGACCGTCTGGTCCTGGTCGGCCGCACCGGATTCGAGTACGGCCCGAAGAGGAATCAGGGGCAGGATGCGGTTCCTGTATTGCACCACCTGGCATCCGCCCGCATGCTCGATGGATGACTGCGGAAATTCCTCGAGTCTGGCGACCAGAGATAGCGGAACGGCCAGGCGCTCGAAGGAACCCGCCCGGAACAGAAGCAACCGCTGCTGTTCGATGCCCGATTGCATCTTCTGTTCGGCCGCGGCGCGGGCCTGCTCACGAGATTCGGCCAAAACCCCCGAGCGCTGGCCGATGCCCAACACGTCTAGGATGAGGGCCACGCGACCATCGCCCATGATCGTGGCCCCTGCATAGACGGTTAGCCCCTTCATTTGCTTGCCCAACGGCTTGACCACGATCTCCTGGGTGTCGTTGATGCCGTCCACCACAAGCCCGAACTGCCGGTCCTCGGCCTGCAGGACCACCATGCTGACCACCTCGGCCCGCTCAGCCGATTCGAGCCCAAGCACCTGGTTCAGGTAGGCGATAGGCAAAAGACTCCCGCGACGGCGGTACACGGGTGTTCCGTGCACACGCTCGATATGTTTTTCTCCGGAATCTCCCTCCAGACGGATTAACTCGAGCAGGCTGACCTGGGGAATTACGAACCGTTCGCCACCGCTCATGATCACCAGGCCGGGAATGATGGCCAGGGTGAGAGGTATTTTGAGCTTGACCGTGGTGCCTTCGCCGGGCCGGCTGAAAACGTCGACGACGCCACCGATCTTCTCAATGTTGGACTTCACGACGTCCATGCCGACGCCGCGTCCCGACACGTTGGTGACTGTCTTCGCCGTCGAAAAGCCAGGTTGGAAGACCAGGTTCAGCGCCTCCCGATCCGTAAGCTTGTCGGACTGTTCAGGCCGCAGAAGCCCCTTCTCGATGGCCTTCTGCTTCACCTGCGCGACGTCAATCCCCGCCCCGTCGTCGCCGATTTCGATGTTGACTTGCCCACCTTCGTGATAGGCGCGAAGGTTCAGTCTTCCTTGTGGCGGCTTGCCCGCGCGCACGCGGACCTCGGGCGACTCGACGCCGTGGTCGCACGAGTTCCGGACCAGGTGAACCAGCGGGTCCTTGATGGCCTCGATGATAGTCCTGTCGAGCTCCGTCTCGGCGCCGTCCATCTCCAGGCGGATCTGCTTGCCGAGGGCCACCGCCATGTCGCGCACCACGCGCGGCAGTTTGTTCCAGACCATCCCGATGGGCTGCATGCGCGTCTTCATGACGCCCTCCTGCAACTCGGTGGTAATCAGGTTGAGCCGCTGCGAGGTCACGTTGAGCGCGGCATCCTCGCGCTCGGTGTTGAACTGGAGAATCTGATTGCGGGTCAGCACCAACTCCCCTACCAGATCCATGAGCTTGTCCAGCAGCCCGACGCCGACCCGAATGTTCGCATCCGCCACGGCGGACGACTTCGCGGCGTCGTCATCGCGCTTTTTGTCTTCGGAATGCTCCGAGGAGCCGTTGCTCTCCGCATGTTCGGCCGCGGAACCAGGCGTCAAGCCGGGATCGGGCCGGCTCTCCCTGCCGTCCCTCGACTGCGACGCGACCTGCAGACGTTCCGTCAGCTCTTCAAAGCGGTCCGGACCTTCCTCCCCGCTCGCTTCGATGGAGGCCAGCACTTTTCGGGTGGCGTCGACCGTGTCCAGGATGAGGGATACCAAGGATGGACATAATTCCCGTCGACCGTCGCGCAACTGGCTCAAGAGGCTCTCGGCCTGATGGGTGATCCTTTCCAAAGTCGAAAACGCTAGGAAGCCGCACGTGCCCTTTATGGTGTGAATGGTACGGAAAATGCTAGCCAGCAACTCCGCATCCTTAGGGTGCTTTTCGAGTTCGACCAGTTCCTGGTCCAGGCGCGAGAGGTTCTCATGACTCTCGACTAAGAATTCACGGATCACATCCTGATCCTGCATGCGCTTGTCCTCCACGAGGCCCAAAGAGGCCGGTTGCCGCTGAGCAGTGCATGGGGAACTGACTTACTCACACCTTCTCGCGACTCGCGTCTCGGTGATGCCCCGAATCTCGACATACAGAGACCTAATCGGTCGATGCCGAGGAATCCTTTACATACTCCCTACGAAATGCAGAGGGTAGGGCGGAAGGTCTCCGGTCGAATCCATCGGTAGCGTGCGGACGGGGCTGGATGGCACGCCCCCGCCAGTTTCTCTCTCGCCACAAACCGGGCTAGCATGGTTCTGCGGGTGCAGGCTAAGGAAAGGAGCGGGCGGCATGAGGATCAATCAAACCAGGGAGCGGCTTGCGCGGGGCGAAACGGTTTACGGATGCGGGCTACAGGTCTACCGGTCGGCGGAGATTCCGCGCGCCTTCGCCGCGGCGGGTTTCGACTACGTGTTCATCGACATGGAACACGGCGCCTTCGATCTGGAAACCGTGCAGGATATGATCCGGGCGTCGCTCGAAGCCGGCATCACACCGATCGTGCGCGTGGCGGAGTTGCTGTACTCGCTGGTAGCGCGGTTGCTGGATGCGGGCGCGCAGGGCATTATCCTGCCGCGCGTGGAAGACCAGCGTGTCCTGGCCGAGGCGCTGAGCTGGCTGCGCTTTCCGCCGCTGGGCAAACGGGGCTACGGCGTCAACCCAACCATGACCGGCTACGAAGCGCACAGCTTCGCCGAGATCATCGAACACCAGAACCGCAACACGCTGGCGGTAGTGCAATTCGAAACCGTGACGGCGATCGAAAACGCCGATGAACTGCTGGCGCTTCCGGGCCTGGATGTGATCATGGTGGGGCCCGCGGACCTTTCGATCGCACTTGGCATTCCGGGGGAATTCGAGCATCCGCTGCTGATCCGGGCGGTGGAGGGCTTGATCGAAAAGTGCAAGCGCCACGGCGTCGTGCCCGGCATCCAGACGCGCAGCGTGGCCATGGCGAAAGCCTGGGCCGAGCGCGGCATGCGCTTCGTGGGCGCGAGCGCCGAACACGGCTTGTTGCTCGAAAAAGCCAAGGAATCCGTCGCCGCCCTGCGGGCCGCGCGGGTTCCCCATCCGGCATAACAGGCCGCGCGGTTTCGCCGATGAGCCCTTGCTTGTCTATTGGGCGGCATCGAGAACAACCGCCTAACTGAGAATCACGAGGCTCAACCTCAAGCCTTTTCGCCGATTGTGATTGTATCGACCGCCTGCTCAACGGGAAATCCGAATGCCCCGAGGAGCGTATATGCGGCTCTCAGGCTGCGCCGCAGTTTGGCTAGCGATCTGCCCGGAATATAACGCTTGAAATGGGGTGTTTCCAGAGACTCCGCGGTCGATAGCAATACCTTCAGATTGGCTTCCTCATACAAAGCCATCATGCCCTCCGGGTATGCCCTCCAGCAGTCTATCGGGTATTCATGATACGGCCAGCTCACGGGGTTGATCGTAATTACCTTGCCGCCCGCACGACAAACGCGAGCCAGTTCTTTCATCCAGACCCATGGTTTCCGCACATGTTCCATTACCTGACCGCTCAGCACAATGTCATAGTGCTCATCGAGAATCGGAAAGGAGTACTCCGTAGCGCCGCGGTAAGTCAGTTTCTCGCCGTTGTGCAAATCCAGAGTGTCCCACTGAATCGCTGCATCGCCGACTATCGTCTGGTAGGCCGATGGAAACGCGTCGGGACCGATCTCAAGAATCCTCGCCTTGCCCCGGACGTAGTCCAATCCATATTTTCTGAAAAGGAGTTCACTGTTGAGATGCATGGGTTGCCCGCAGTCCCGACGCCATATAAGCTAGTGCCGGATTTTTTCGAAAATCTTCGAAAATTCTTTGTTCCGAAACGCCACTGCGGCCCTGGACCGCGAGTTCGGCCGGACATGGCGACTGCGATTGGCGGATGAAGGCGCGTACCCGGCTCTGCCCCAGGTCGATCTCAGTACCGAAGCTTGATGGCAGCCAGTTTCACGATGGCGGCGATGTCCTTGGCTCCGACCGCTTCGATACGGACCGCCGTTCCCTCGGGATACCGCTTGCCTTCTTCGACCAGCTTGACGACTTTTCGGGGAAGCGTGCCGTGGCGCGCAGCTTCCACCGCCCTGTCGCCGAGCACGAAAGCCACCCGGAAGCTGCCGCGGCACGGCCCGAGATACAGGATGTTCCGCTTCTTCATTTTCAGGCGCAGGGCCCATCCGTATTTGGCGCCGGAGGAATTCCACTCCTCGACAACAAGGTTCAATTCAGCCGCCAGCCGAGCCAGCAGTTGGTCCCAATGCACCTTGGCTGGGCCCAGCGCCGCCCTAAGTTCGTCTGCGGTCGGCGCCTCAAGCTTGCCGGTGAAAGCGTTTGGAAGCATGTGTCGTTCCTCCGTACCTGTCTACGGTTCCGCGGGCTTGGTCACGGACCAGTGCGAGTGAATGATGCGCCAGCCCTCTTTTTTTCGCTGGTACACCTGGGTCGCGTTCCAGCGGGTGGTCACCGTCCCGACGTGCCTCACCAGGATGTAGGTCAGGACTGCGACCTCGCCGCTCGTCTGCACTTTTGGCTCGGCCATCTCATAGCTGTCGAACAGAGGCTGGCCCCGGTAGCCATCCAACAGCGCCTTCACCGCCGGCAGGCCATCCAGCCGCTTGTCGGTCATGGCATGAAAGTAAGTGATCTCGGGATCCGAGATCGCCAACAGCGCGTCAGGATCGCCCCTCTGCCAGCCATCCAACGCTTTGCGCTCCAAAGCGAGGACTTCGCGCGCGGTCGCCTCGTTCGAATCGGCGGACGCCAACACGCCGCACAACGCGGCCGCCACCGCGCAAGCCAGAATCGCTATCTTCATTGCGCTCACCTCCACCAGATTGGACAAGTCACAATTGGTCCTGTGACAGTTGCCGCAAGAAAAATCACGCTGGTGGTCCCAACGAAACAGCCTGCAAAGCCTGGCGCAGCGTCACGACCTGCTCGGCCGGTTCGTAGAAAGGGTGGTCCCGATACACCTGCGCCGCCACTTTCATGTATGCGTCCATCCACTCGCCGGCCCTGTCGCCGGCGACCTCCCGCACTTTGCGCCGGTATTGCGACGTAAACTGCAGCTTCTGCGGGTCGACGAAACCGCCCTGAATTAAGGCACGGGTCTTCTTCGCGCATTGGCAGGAAGCGTCGGGATTCACCAGGCTGCAATTGCCGCGCAGGTATTCGTACAAATCGCGCCGGGCTCGCGAGAGGATCTGGCGGAAGTTCACGGGTGTCACATCCACGATCTCCGCGCCGACCTGGTCGCTGACGCCGAAGATCTCGCCCAGGATGAACACCAGCCGCTGCCTCCCGTCGAGGCAGAGCAGGGTTCCCATGGTGCAACAGATCTTCGTCTCTTCGACAAGGATCTCCACCGGGACGGGAACGGTACGCGGGTCCGGAGGATCGAGGTCGGGAACCCGCTGCAAGCCGCGGGCGGCATCGTCGAACGAACAAATAGGCACGGCAGCCTTCTTGATATTCAAAATGTGATTGACGGCGATGCGATACAGCCAGGTTCGAAATCCGCTCTCGCCGCGGAATTCGGGCAGGGCCTTATAGGCTTTGATCAGCACTTCCTGGGTGGCATCCTCCGCGTCGGCGCGGCGCAGCAGCATGCGAACCGCGAGATTGAAGATCCAGGGCTGATGGCGGGTGAGGAGCAGTTTCCGTGGCCTCGCGGCTTCCGGACTGTGCGCCGCGGACCAGTTCCTCATCGGGAGTTTCGGCTGCCATTGTCATCAAAACCACTGTAGCGCGCTGCCGTCGCGCCGTGCGGGCAAATCCAGGATAAAATCTCGCATATGGAAACTCTCTCGGGAAAGCTGGCGGTGGTTACGGGCGGCACGCGCGGCATCGGGCGCGCCATCGCGGAGCGGTTGCTTCGGGAAGGCGCGGCGGTGGCCATTTGCGGGCGCGGCAGCCAATCGGTCGAAACCGCGCTGGGCGCGCTGCGGCCGCTGGGCCGCGTGATCGGCTTCGCGGCCGACGTGACCGAGGTCGACCAGGTGAGCGGTCTTTTCGCGGCCGTGGACCGCGAGTTCGGCGGGCTGGACATCCTGGTGAACAACGCGGGTCAAGGCGTCTTCGGCAAAGTCGCGGACCTGACGCCCGAACAGTGGCGCAGCAACATCGAGCTCAACCTGAACGGGCCGTTCTATTGCTCGCGCGAAGCGCTGGCGCGGTTCCGCCAGCGCGGCGGCGGCTTCATCGTCAACATCTCGAGCCTGGCCGGCAAGAACGCATTTAGCGGCGGCGCCGGATACAACGCCAGCAAGTTCGGCCTCAACGGGTTCAGCGAGGCTCTCATGCTCGATCACCGCTACGAAAACGTTCGCGTGGCGACCATCATGCCCGGCAGCGTCGACACCGGATTCGCCGGCGGCCCTTCCGACCGCAGCGGCGACACCAGTTGGATGATCGCGCCGGAGGATGTGGCCGAGGCGGTGGCGATGGTGCTGCGCATGCCCGCGCGCACCATGGTCAGCCGGATCGAAATGCGGCCGGCGCGTCCCAGGAAATAACCGCTGCTCGTACGCGCGCCGCGCAGGTCTGGTACAATTCGCTTGCCCATGCATATACCGGCTGAGAGACAAGATACGCGCCTGATGCGCGCCATGTTCGGCACCATCGCGCCGCGCTACGATTTCTTCACGCGCGCGTTTTCCTGGGGCATGGATCGCGGATGGAAGCGCGCAGGGCTGAAGCTGGCGCAGTTGCCGCCGCGCCCGCTGGTGCTCGATCTGGCTTCCGGAACGGGCGATTTTTCGCTGCTGGTGGCGGCTCAGTATCCCGGTGCGCGGCCGATTGCGGTGGATTTGACGGAGGGCATGTTGCGGCTGGCGCGGGAGCGCGGAGTTGAGCGCGCGGTTTGCGGCGACGCGTGCCAGCTTCCCTTCCCCGACGCCGCCTTCGACTGCGTCTTCATCGGCTATGGCTTGCGCAATTTTCCCAGCCTGGCTACGGCCGTGCGCGAGATCGAGCGGATCATCCGGCCCGGCGGCGTTATGGTGAGCCTGGATTTTTTCCTGCCCGCCAACGGCGTGCTCCGCCGGTTGTTCCTGGCCTACCTTTATATGCAGGGCTTCCTGTTTGGGTTGCTGATGCACGGGCGGCCGCGCATCTACACGTATATCCCGGACTCGCTGCGGTCGTTTGTTTCGATCGACGATTTTTCGCAACTGCTGGGGCGCAGCGGCTACAGCCGCGTAAATGCGCGTGGTTTCCTGCTGGGCGGCATCGGCCTGCATTGGGCGGCCAAGGCGGAGTAGCGAAGCGGGTGAGAAAACGGGAAACACGTAGCCTGTGACGGGTTTTCACGTTTCGGGGCTCTCTTACTTGTCTCCTACTTTCTTTCGCTCGCCGTCGTTTTCATGCGCGCGATGTGGCCCGCGGAGAATCGCGGGTGAGTTCGAAGCAATCGAAATCAGTTACAAACTGTGAGCCAGCCGGGCCCACTTTCTCGCGCGCTGACGGAACGGAAGCAGACACGCGAACGGAATTGCCGGCGCTCAAGCGCCGGGGCTGCAAGGAACCGGTTCCTGTCTCCTCTCGAGGAGGAGAATACAAGCCACTGTGGCCGCCTTACGAACGTTGCACGGCGTGACCCGGTTTCAAATTGCCCCCTGCAGGGAGGACCGCGGTTAGGCACCGGACGTCGCCCCGAAACGGCTGCTTCTCGGCGAGCGAGCAGCTCTTTTTCGATTTCAGAGTAGCGCGGCCGGCTGCGGGGCGGCGCCGTCGAATCGGTGCAGGCTTATGAAAACAGGGGCGAAGATTCTTCGCGAGGCGGTGTGATGACCAGGGGTGAGGACGAGCCACGCGCGCCATTCGTGCCAAGATGAATCTTGGGTGGATTCGGACAGGCAAGAGTCTCACGCAGTTTCAGGGTTTCGTGGCCTGTCCCCGTATCCTGTCCTGTCCCCGTATCCTGTCCCCGTCCCCGTATCCT
>CAWJLI010000128.1:0-6041 GCA_963843095.1 Bryobacterales bacterium | reverse complement strand
TGACAGCCCGTTTGAGATGGCGGCCGGTGAGATGGCGAATCCGTACTCGACGCGGGTGCGGCGCGATGTTGCGCTGGTGACGCGGGCGGCGCGGCAATGGATCGGCGAAAACCGCGGCGAACCCGTCTTTGTGTTCCTCCACTTGTACGATATGCACACGCCGTACACGCTGCCGCAGGCGGCCGGGCTGACGCCTTCCGTAGCCGGTTATGACGCGGAACTGGAGCATGTCGATCAGGTGCTCGGGCGGCTGCGTGCGGCGCTCCAGCGCGATGGCTTCTGGGACAAGGCGCTGGTGGTTCTGCTGGCCGACCACGGCGAGAGTCTAGGCGATCACGGTGAGACCAGCCACGGATATTTCATTTACGAAAGCACCATGCACGTGCCGCTGATCATCCACTGGCCCGCTGGCGCTTCGACGTACCCGGAGCGGGTTACTGACGCGGGAGCGCTGATCGATGTGGCTCCGACCATTCTCGACTTCCTGCACATAGCGGCGCCGCCTTCCTTTGAAGGAGTAAGTCTGCTGTCCGGGCACGAGCGCACGATATACGGCGAGAGCGTCTACCCGCAGGAGACTTTCGGCTGGGCCGCTTTGCGGTCTTTGCAGTCGCGAGGGTATGTGTACATCGATGCGCCGAAGGCGGAGTTGTACGACCTTTCGAAGGATCCTGGCGAGCGCGTGAACATCCTGCCGGCGCATCCGGCGGAGGCACGGTCGATGAAGGCGCGCCTTGCCGATCTGATGGCCCGGCGCACAGCGACGCAGCGGCCATCGTCATCCGAAGTCTCTGCGCATATGCGCGAGGTGCTCGGTTCGCTGGGATACACAGCGGGTGGGAAACAAGCGGCGCAAAATCGGCCGGCTGATCCGAAGGACAAGCTGGCGGAACAGGAAGCTTACGAACACGGCCTGACATTGCTGTATTCGGGCCGTTACGACCAGGCAATTCTAACATTGCAGCGGATTGTAACCGGGGACGCACGGAACCTGCCGGCGCTGGGCGCGCTGGGCGAAGCTTATCTCCGATCCGGTAATGCCGTGCGAGCTATCGAGTTATGGCAACAGGCGCTGGAGCGCGATCCGGCGTACCGGCCAGCCGCGGAACTCATCGGCGAGTATTGGCTGGCCCGGAAAGATTACGACAAGGCGTGCCGCTTTGTACCGACCGTGCCGCAGTGCCAGGGGCGGCAGTAGCCGCCTATTCCGCGCTATCTCTGCAGACCGCCGTCCTCTGGAACACCAGGCTCATCCAGTAACTGCGTGGAAGATGATGGCCCCAATGTCTTCCAATCCTTCAGTGCCCAAACCACCTTCTTATCCGGCGCGACCTCGACTAACTGGACCGCCGTCTGAACCTCGTCCGGAGGCAGCCCGCCGGACCAGTTATTGATCAGGGTATTGCCGTTCGCGAGTCGTGACACTTCCTGGACAGTGAACAAAGGGATTCCCGGCAGGTCGTGCTTGTTGATCTCCCAAATTGTTTCGCCGCGCGAATTCACTTCCCTGACATATCCCACCGCATTGCCGCTGATCAGCGTGTTCCCATTCGCCAGCCGCACGGCCGCCCATGCCGAGGGTGCGTCGACGGACCAAAGCACCTTTCCGTCCGGCGCGTACTCCACAACTTTGCCCAGGTCCATGTGAGCTACCAGAAACGTGCCGGCTTTGGTGATGCGAATATGACGAAACTGACCGTGAGTACTCTTGTCCTTAGTCGGAAGAACCAACTCCTTCTCGATTTTGTTAGTCGCTTTGTCGATAATCAGCGCTTTTGCCGGGTCTCCATTTTGCGCGAGAAGAGAATATTGCCGTTCGACAGCATTGTGCAGTCGCCGAGCTCGCCTTTTCGATCATTGGTGTACGACCATACAACCAGGCCCTCGCGGACCAGGTACATGACCTGGTTCTCCAGGCTGCGCCCCTGCCACTCTCCGCAGTATAGAAACGGGTGCTGCGCCAGGCCGTGCCCCGGAAGGGCAGCTTGCTCAGGACCCCGCGCGAACGCGCAGCCCGTCGCGATGAGCGCGAACAAAAGCTGGGCCGGTTGTAATTGCATACGTTGTTCCCTTTCCTTGCGGCGAATCGATGTGCCGTCCGGGCAAGCTATTAGCATGCCCCACCCTACCGGCTCGCAGTTGTGGACGCCTGGCCGGCCATCGGGAGATACAGCAGCTCAATGCCCTTCCCGTTGCGAGGATCCTTGTTGCGCGAGTACTGTCGTGTGGCATCGTCATCCCAGTGCTCAAACACGCCGAGGCTGGAGACTCTCTTGCCGCCTTGCAGATACACGGTCTTCGATGGCGGATTCGGAGCCAGCGCCATCTCCTGTAAGTAGTCGTCTGCGTTCTCCCGAATCATGATTCGAGGGTGATCCCCATTCTGCGGATCGTTGTTGTTCTTAGTCTGCGAGTATAGGATGTCTAAACCCACCGAGTCGAGTGCCACGCCATCCTGCGACGCCAGAATGCTGGCCGGCCAATCGGGGTTTTCATACGGCGTCACGCGATTGTTGAAAGGGGGATTCGGAAAATGCAGTGGAAAGGACTGGTGTCTTCTGGCGCAATACAGACCGTCGAGGACATAGAGGACCGTCTTGGCTCCGAGGTTGGGGCATGCGGCCAGATCGACAATCGGCGAATAGGCGTTCTTAGTGGCCTCCTGGTTGGTGTTGATGGCGGCGTGAAGCTCGGGCGTGCCCTTGATGGAACCGAAATGATTCTTGCCGCACATCGTCACGCCGGTTTGCCCTTCATCGCCCCCTTCCGCAGCGGCGTAGGGGTAGGAGTGCGCTTTCAGAATGGCGACATTCACCAGGTAAGTCGCGTCGCGCACCTGGCGTGGAATAAGCTGGGCATCCTTATAGTGGTTCGCCGAGTACTCGACGCCTTCCACCCAGTCGGCTGCCTCGAGTCCACGGTGATTGCCATACTTGGGATTATTGGGTTGCGCCTGATCCGGCGGATCCGCCTGGATGAAACGGACATCCGGGAACTCAGCCCAGATCTTGGAGAGTATCGCGGGATAGATGTCGCGGCGGGCGTCGTAAACCAGAATGTCTTCCGGACGGACACCCGATTGGCGAACCAGTTGCCGCACCATCGCCAGCGCGAGCTGTGGCGATACGTTCACGATGTTCCCGGGGCCCGCGGCAGCGCTGTTATTCAAATTGACCTTGACCGCGACGATTTCGCCGGGCTGATATTGGCGGTTGATCAGTCCGCGGGCTTTCTCGTTGTAATACCCAAGTAGCGCTCGCCAGGCTTCCGCATCCGTGGCGGCGCCAGTCAGTTTCCTCAGGCAAGTCGAGAGCATGGCATCCACCTTGTCCTGATCGGTGCTGGAATCCATCCACCATTGGCTGGAGGAAGACTCCCGTTGACCGTCCCACTTGGTGGCCGAGGGATCGCGCGCCCAGGTTACGCGGCCCGGATGAATCCCGCGAGCTACGCCCAGCGGAACGTTCCGTTGCTGTGGTGAGTAATCGTACCTGGTAGGTGCATTGGCACGGGAAGAGATCGGAAGAGTTAACCGGGCGGATGCGGCGAATACGATAGCGGCGCAAATGCCCGCCGCGAGGGCTGGATGAGCGCGCATGACTCTGCCGAAGCGCCTGGCTGCGAAGAGTCCTGACAGCCAGGCTGCCACCCATAGTACGAATGTGCTGGCTATCGGAAAGGCGGCGCGCTGGCACGGGTAAGACGCCCGGCTGGGCTTGGGCACCACACGAACGAGGAACCAAGCCAGGGCGGCAAATCCGCAGAGAATTCCGAACACCCGCATCGGCCATCCCCGTGCCGTTCTGGCTTCCCGACTAAGACGCTTAGTCATTTCCTTGGCTGGATTCTTCATTGTGGACACCCGTATCCTAAATCAGTATAAACCGCGACGCCATCCGCCGCACGACCCTCACGACCCTCTTCGTCCCGTATGCTGAAAAGGGAGGCGTCCAATTGAGAACGATTGCGTTGGGGGAGTTGTTGCTGTACTCGTGCTGGATCGCCTGGTGGTATCCGTTTCTGTTTCGCGCGCCGCATTTTCAGAAGCGGCCTTCCATCACGGTACCCTGGCCCACACGCGGTGGGCTGCTGCTCGAAATCGGCGCGTTCGCCGTGTCCTTCGTTTTCCACCTGCATGGCCAGCAGCCAGCCGGCCTGGTGCGGACGGTGCTGGGGTTTGCGATGGCCATTCCCGCAGTGGTCATGGCATGGCAGGCGGTGGCACACCTGGGCAAGCAATTCCGCTTGCACGCCGGCCTGTATGAGGACCACGAGCTGGTCCGCACCGGCCCTTACGCCATCGTGCGGCATCCGATCTATTTCTCGCTACTGGGAATGCTCGTGGCGAACTGCCTGCTGCTGACGCGATGGCCGTGGGCGCTGCTGGCGCTGGCGGTTTTCATCGCCGGCACGGAGATCCGCGTGCGGAGCGAAGAAAAGCTGCTGGCCTCGCGTTTCCCGGAGGAGTTCGCATCCTATTGCCGCCAGGTGCCGGCCTATCTGCCGTTCGTGCGATAGTGTCCTTATATGAAACGGTGCACCCCGGGGATACTGATGCTGTTGTTGGCGGCGGCTGCGCGAGCGCAAGAGAAGCCGGCACAGGATCTCACCAGTCAGTACCGGGAGACCGCCGACAAGTTAATCGACGCCGCACTGGCGGATCGGGAGGGCTACGAACGGCTGGCGTATCTTTGTTACCGGATCGGCAACCGGCTCAGCGGATCGCCGGCTCTCGAGCGCGCCATCGCCTGGAGTGCGGAACAAATGAAAGCCGCCGGACTGAGCAACGTGCGCATCATCCAAACGAAGGTGCCTCATTGGGTGCGTGGCGAGGAGTCCGCGCGAATGGTGGCGCCGCTCGATAAGCCGCTGCACATGCTGGGCCTCGGGATGAGCGTGGGCACGCCGCCGGAAGGCGTCACCGCCGAGGTGGTAGCGGTTTCCGATTTCGGCGAGCTGGACAAACTGGGGGCGGACAGAGTGCGCGGCAGGATTGTACTCTACAACGAGGCGTACCAGGGCTACTGGCCGACCGTGAACTACCGCCGCAACGGCGCGTCCCGCGCCGCGGCGCTGGGCGCGGTAGCGGTGCTGGTGCGTTCAGTGACACCGCTGGCGATGCAGATTCCGCACACCGGCGAGATGCGCTATGACGACGCGCAGCCTCGAATTCCCGCCGCCGCGGTTTCACCCGAGGACGCCATGATGATGGCCCGCCTTGCGGCCGGCGGCGTCACCGTGAAAGTCCATCTGCGGATGAGCGCTCACACGGAACCGGATTCGGACAGCGGCGACGTTACGGCCGAGATCCCAGGCAAGGAGCATCCCGAGGAAGTGGTGGTGATCGGGGGGCACATCGATTCCTGGGACGTGGGCCAGGGCGCCCAGGACGATGGCGCTTCCATCATCGCCTGCCTGCAGGCGGTGGCGCTGATGAAGAAGCTCGGCCTGCAGCCGCGCCGCACGATTCGCGTGGCCTTCTGGGTGAACGAGGAGAACGGCGGGCGTGGCGGCGAGGCCTACCGCGCCTGGATCGGCGATCGCATCCGGAATCAGGTGGCGGCGATCGAGATGGATGGGGGCGCCGAATCGCCGGTGGGCTTTGGGGCCACCGTGGACAAGGCCTCGGCCGACTTGTTGCGCCAGGCTGGCCGCCTGTTGGAGCGCGTGGGCGCGGGCGATATCAGCGGCGGCGGCGGCGGCGCCGATATCGAGCCGTTGATGCGGGATGGCGTCCCCGGCCTGGCCGAACGCACCGTCGGCACCCACTACTTCGACTGGCATCACACCGAGGCCGACACCTTCGACAAAGTCAACCTGGATGACTTCCGCAAGAATATGGCGGCCATGGCGGTGATGGGCTACGTGCTGGCCGATATGCCGGGCCGCCTGACGGCCAGCGGCGCGGCCGGGCAGTAGGCGCCAGGAAGAGAGCGCCACAAAGGGCAAAGAACCGGCGGCAAGACCAAGACCGCCGGCGCTACGAAGAAACGCCACGCCGCGGCCGTAACGCCGGCGGTCTTTTGCCGCCGGTTCTTTAC
>CAWJLI010000127.1:0-16912 GCA_963843095.1 Bryobacterales bacterium | reverse complement strand
TCTGTCTGGCTAACTCGTTCAGTTGCGTATTGTTCTAATTCTTGCACCCGCGCTGCGGTGGCTCTGCTCGCCGGCTCCGCATTGCTCGCTGGTCCTGTGAAGCTGCTCAACGTTTCGTACGATCCGACGCGCGAGCTGTACCAGGACATTAACGCCGCATTCGCCAAACAGTGGAAGGCGAAGACCGGAACAGAGGTCGAGATCAGCCAATCGCACGGCGGATCGAGCAAGCAGGCGCGGTCGGTGATCGACGGATTGCAGGCGGACGTTGTCACCCTCGGGCTGGCCTACGATATCGATTCGATTGCCGAGTACGCGCACCTGCTGCCGGCCAACTGGCAGACGCGCCTGCCGAACAACAGCACGCCCTACACATCCACCATCGTTTTTCTGGTTCGCCACGGCAACCCCAAGCACATCAGAGATTGGGACGACCTGGTGCGGCCGGGAGTGTCGGTGATCGCGCCCAACCCGAAAAGCTCCGGCGGCGCGCGCTGGGCCTACCTGGCGGCCTGGGGCTATGCGCTCAAGAAGAACAATGGCGACGACAAAAAGGCGCAGGAGTTCGTGACGCGCCTCTACAAGAATGTTCCGGTGCTCGATTCCGGCGCGCGCGGTTCCACCACCACCTTCGCGCAGCGCGGCATCGGCGACGTGCTGCTGGATTGGGAGAATGAAGCGTTTCTGGCCTTGGACGAGCTGGGCAAGGATAAGGTGGAGGTGGTGACGCCCTCAGTCAGCATTCTGGCCGAACCGCCGGTTACGGTGGTCGACCGCGTCGCCGCCAAACACGGCACTACGCAGGTAGCCAAGGCGTATCTCGAGTTCTTATACACCGCGGAGGGCCAGGAGATCGGCGCGCGCCATTACTATCGCCCGCGCTCGCCCGAGGTTGCCGCTAAATACGCCGGCCGATTTGCTAAAGTGCAGCTTTTCACTATCGATGAAGTCTTCGGCGGTTGGCAGAAGGCGCAGAAGCATCACTTCAACGATGGTGGCGTATTCGATCAGATCTACCTGCCGGGGAGATGAGAGGCCAGTGGAATGAAGTTGGTCTTCGATCCGGCGAGAGAAGAAAAGCCGAGACGACTCTCGGCTCAGCAGGCTTGACAGCCCCGGATGGTGCACGGGCAAGCCGCGCCATAGGTGCGTAGATGTCGATATCGTTTAAGAAACCGAGCATCCTGCCGGGCTTCTGGCCCGCGTTCAGCTACACCATCCTCTACTTGAGCCTGATCGTGCTGATTCCGCTCAGCGCGGTCTTCCTCAAATCGCTGACCTCGAGCTGGTCCCATCTTTGGCACGTGGTGACCTCGCCCGAAGTGGTGGCCTCGTACCGGCTGAGCTTCGGCGCGTCCCTGGTGGCCGGCATGATCAGCGTGGTGGTCGGGTTCTTGGTGGCATGGGTGCTGGTGCGCTATCAGTTTCCCGGCAAGGCGCTGGCCGATGCCCTGGTGGACCTGCCCTTCGCGCTGCCCACCGCGGTGGCGGGCATCGCGCTCACCAGTCTCTACACCGAAAACGGCTGGCTGGGCCGCTACCTGGCGCCGCTCGGCATCAAGGTGGCCTTCACTCCGTTGGGCGTGGTGGTGGCGCTTACCTTCATCGGGCTGCCGTTCGTGGTGCGCGCCGTGCAGCCGGTGCTGGCGGACGCCGACGCGGAACTGGAGGAGGCCGCTGCCAGCCTGGGCGCCAACCGCTGGCAGGTATTCCGGCTGGTGATCTTGCCGGTGGTGCGGCCCGCCTTACTCACCGGTTTCGCGCTCGCCTTCGCCCGCGCCCTGGGCGAATACGGATCGGTCATCTTCATCGCCGGCAACATGCCGATGAAAACCGAAATCACCCCGCTGCTCATCGTCACCAAGCTTGAACAATACGATTACGCCGGGGCCACCGCGATTGCAGCGGTGATGCTGACGGCTTCGTTCCTGATGCTGCTGGCGATCAACGCGCTCGAAAGGCGCACCCGCAAATTCATGGTGATGGGTTAATACGATGGCGACGGTGGCATTGGACCTTGCGCAGAAACCAACTCCCGCGATCCCGCGGAACATCCGGCACGATCCGCCGCTGGTGCGCTGGGGGCTCACCCTGTTGGCCCTGCTGGCGTTGGGCGTGTTCATCGTGCTGCCGCTGGTAGCCGTCTTCGTGCAAGCGTTCGCCAAAGGTCTGCCGGTTTATCTGGCCGCCATTCGCGAGCCGGATACGCTTTCCGCCATTCGCCTGTCGCTATTGGCCGCCGGCATCTCGGTTCCGCTCAACCTGGTTTTCGGCGTGGCCGCGGCCTGGACCGTCGCCAGGTTCCAGTTCAAGGGCAAGAGCGTCCTGGTGACGTTGATCGACATTCCTTTCGCCGTTTCGCCGGTGGTCTCCGGTTTGGTCTTCGTGCTCATGTTCGGCGCCCAGGGGTGGTTCGGATCGTGGCTGGGCGATCACGATATCCGTATCATCTTTGCCGTGCCGGGCATCATCCTCGCCACCACTTTCGTCACTTTTCCCTTCGTGGCCCGCGAGCTGATCCCGCTCATGCAGTCGCAGGGCAGCGACGAGGAAGAAGCCGCGCTCACTTTGGGCGCCAGCGGCTGGCAGATGTTCTTCAAAATCACGCTTCCTAATATCAAGTGGGGCCTGCTGTACGGCGTGGTGTTGTGCACGGCGCGCGCGCTGGGCGAGTTCGGCGCGGTATCGGTGGTATCCGGGCACATACGCGGCCAGACCAATACGCTGCCGCTGCACGTCGAGATCCTGTATAACGAGTACAATTATTCCGGCGCGTTCGCCGTGGCGTCTCTGCTCAGCGTGATCGCGGTGATCACCCTGACGCTCAAGAAGTTTCTCGAATGGAAGACCAGGGAAGGGGCAAAATGAGCATCGAAGTCAGCCACATCCGCAAGTCCTACGGCGCGTTCGAAGCGTTGCAGGATGTCAGCCTGCGCATCGAGAAGGGCGAACTGGTGGCGCTGCTCGGGCCATCGGGTTCGGGAAAGACCACGCTGCTGCGCATCATCGCCGGCCTCGAAGTTCCCGACAGCGGCTCCATCCGCCTCAACGACGAGGACGCCACCAACTCCACCGCCCGCGAGCGCCAGGTGGGATTCGTCTTCCAGCATTACGCCCTGTTCCGCCATTTGACCGTCGCCGAAAACGTGGCCTTCGGGCTGCGCCTGCGGCCGCGCGCTACCCGCCCCTCGGAGCAACGATATCCGCGAGCGCGTGCGCAAGCTGCTCGATCTGATTCAGCTCGACTGGCTGGGCGACCGCTATCCGAACCAGTTATCCGGCGGCCAGCGGCAGCGCGTCGCGCTCGCCCGCGCCCTCGCCGTCGAGCCGCGCGTGTTGCTGCTCGACGAACCGTTCGGCGCGCTCGATGCCAAGGTGCGCAAGGAACTCCGCCGCTGGCTGCGGCGCCTGCATGACGAGCTGCACATCGCCAGCGTCTTCGTCACCCACGACCAGGAGGAGGCGCTCGAAGTCGCCGACCGCGTCGCCATCATGGATCACGGCAAGATCGTGCAGATGGGCACCCCGGCCGAGGTCTACGACAACCCCGCCAGCGCATTCGTCTACCAGTTCCTGGGCGACGTCAACCTGTTTCATGGAAGAGCGGAGAGCGCGGAGGCATCGGTTTCCTATGTGCGCCCGTATGAACTGGAGATTACGCCGCAGTCGGAGACCAGCCACGGCGCCGTCCTGGCCAAAGTGCGCCACATCGCCGCGGCCGGTCCGGCCGTCCGCCTCGAGCTGCTGCGCGAAGATACCGGCCACGCCCTGGAAGCCGAAATCACCCGCGACCGTTACCGCCAATTGCGCCTCAGCATCGGCGACACCGTCGGTGTCACCGCCCGAAACGTCCGCGTCTTCGCCAAATAGCGGGCAGGCCCTGACCGGCCGCCCGGCGCGTCCACGTTGCATCTCCGGCGGCGCATCTGCGAAACTTGTCTCAGCATGCTTGCGCGGCTCTGGCTGCCTCTGCTGGGTGTGGCTCCGTTTGCCTTGGCGCAAAACGCGGATCTACCCGCGCACGAGGTGCTCAACTACAGCATCGAATGGCGTCTGATCACGGCCGGCAAAGTGCGGCTCGAGTGGCAGCAGGCGCGCGCCTCCTCGCAGGTCAATCTCAAAGTGGAATCGATTGGCCTGGTCTCCAAATTGTTCCACGTGGAAGATTCCTACCAGGCGAATCTCAACCAGGACGGCTGTGCCGAATCCACCTTGCTTTATTCGCAGGAAGGCAACCGGCAGCGCGAGACGCGCGTCACCTTCGACGAGTCACAAGGCCAGCTATCTGGAGCGCGACCGCGCCAAGAACGCGGTGCTGCTGGCCAAAGACATCGAAATCCCTCCCTGCGTGCACGACGTGGCCGGCGGCTTGTATTTATCTGCGCACCTTGAACCTGGAACCGGGCCACAGCGTCAACGTGGCCGTGAGCGATGGCAAGAAGAGCGTGATGGCGAAAGTGGAAGCGCAGCAGCGCGAGGACGTCAAGACTCCCGAAGGCGTGTTCCACACCATCCGCTATGAGGCCTACCTGTTCTACGACGTTCTCTACAGGCGTCCCGGCTCACCTCAACATCTGGCTGACCGACGATCGCCGCAAGCTGCCGGTCGCAGATCCGCGTACGCATGCAATTCGCCATCGGCACTATCGCGCTGCTGCTCGAAAAACACGAATAGGGACACGCCCCATCCCATAAGCGGACAGTCGGCCGCGTCGCGCTTACCAGTTTTCAGTAAGTTACCCATGGCGGCACAGTTGCCTAACCACCACAAGCCTATGCAGCTCTGGCAGGACATCCGCTACGGCGTGCGCACGCTGCGCAAATCGCCCGGGTTTTCGCTGACCGCCATCGCCACCCTGGCGCTGGGGATCGGCGCCACCACGGCCAACTTCAGCGTCTGCGACGCCATGCTGTGGAAGCCCTTGCCGCTGCCGAATTTGAGCCGGCTGGCGATGGTGCTGCAAAGGATTCCCGACAATCCGAACGAGTGGGAGTGGATGTGCCCCGCCGACTTCGCCGATATCCGCCGGCAGCAATCCGTTTTTGAGGGCGTCGCCGCATGGGATGACTCTCATGAGCAACCTGGCCGGCAACGGCGCCGCGCCGGAGCGCGTGGCCAACTACATGGTGACGCCCAATTTCTTCGCGCTGGTGGGCGCCCGGCCGGCTCTGGGCCGCACCTTCGCGCCCGAGGAAGACCAGCCCAGGCCACGAGCATATGGCGGTTTTGAGCGACGCGCTCTGGAGACGCCGCTTCGCCGCCGATCCCGACAATCGTCGGCCGCGATATCCGCATTGACGATGAAGACTACCGCGTGATCGGCGTGATGCCGAAAAAGTTCGTCTTCCCCATGACGTCCGAGTTGTGGACGCCGCTCAAGCTTACGGCCGCCGACCGCAATCGCACGCGGCGACCATTTCCTCGCCGTGATGGGCCTCTTGAAGCCGGGCCGCACCGTGGGCCAGGCCGAAGCGGAAATAGAGACCATCGCATCGCGGCTGGCGCTCGAATACCCCGATACCAATCACGGCCGCCGCTTCTTTTCGATGGGCGCCCACGATTACCTGATCGGCACTTACACCCATCAGTACTCGCTGATGATGTTCGTCTCGGTGCTGTTCGTGCTGCTGATCGCCTGCGCGAATGTGGCCAACCTGCAATTCGCGCGCGCCCTCGGCCGCTCGCGCGAGGTAGCGGTGCGCGCCGCGCTGGGGGCCGGGCGCTGGCGCCTGATCGCCCAGTACCTCACCGAAAGCCTCACGCTCTCGCTCGCCGGCGCGGCCCTCGGCTGGCTGGTCGCCAGTTGGGACGTACAGGCCATCCTCGCCGGAATGCCGGCCGCGATCGCGAAAGTATATCCCCGGCTGGTACGACATCCGTTTGGATCGGCGCACCCTGCTGTTTACGCTGCTCGCCGCCGTGGGCAGCGGCGTTCTGGCCGGCCTGGTGCCCGCCTGGCAGGGCACGCGGTCCAATCTCCACGAAGCTTTGAAGGAAGGCGGACGCAGCGCATCGGCCGGCCGCGGTCGCGCCCGCTTGCGCGGCTTCCTGGTGGCGGCCGAAATCGCGCTCTCGGTGGTCCTGCTGGTCGGCGCCAGCCTGATGATCCGCGGCACCGGCGCTCTGCTCAACAATAGCCAATGCTTCGAGCCGGCCACGCTGCTCACCCTGCGGCTTGTCGATCACCGAAAACCGCTACCCCAAGGACAGCCAGCGCGCGCATTCTACCGGCAGGTGATCGAGCGTGCCACCTGCCGTCCCGGGTGTCCGCACCGCTTTCGCGGTGAAAGCCATGCCCTATAGCGGCCACGCCACCGGTCGTGGGTTCTCCATCGAGAATCGCGTCCCCGAGCCCGGCAACCAGCCCGGAGCCCTGTTCCAGGTGGTGACCCCGAATTATTTCTCCGCCATGCACGTTCCGCTGCGCCAGGGCCGCTTCCTCAGCCCCGCCGACGGGCCCGACAACCAGCGCGTCGCCGTGATCAGCGAACACACCGCCGCGCGCTGGTGGCCGGGCGAACCCGCGCCCATCGGCAAGCGCTTCCGGTTCGATTCCGAAGGCGGGCGGCGGCAGTGGGTCACCATCGTCGGCATCGCCGCGGACGTGCCGGACAACCCGTTCCGAACGCAGCGCGGGTTCGGTGATCTATGTCCCACTCGAACAATTCCCGCAGCAGCACACGGATTTCGGCGTGCGCACCGCCGGCGATCCCAGGCTGATTGCGTCCGCGGTGGTCAAAGCCATCCATTCGGTGGATCCGGAAGAGCCCATCGCCGAGGTGCTTCCCTTCGAGGACCTGGCCAAGCATCAGACCCTCGGGTTGATTTACGTGGCCGTCATCATGGGCTTCTACGGCCTGGTCGCGCTGATTCTCTCCGCCGTCGGCGTCTACGGCGTGATGAGCTATCTGGTATCGCAGCAGACTCACGATATCGGCGTGCGGGTGGCCCTGGGCGCGTCGCGGCCGAGCGTTCTCGGCATGGTCTTCCGCCGCGGCATGGTTACCGTTATCGGCGGCATGGCCGTGGGGCTGATCGCGGCTTACGCCGTGGCGCGGCTGCTGGCGCTGCTGATTTTTGGCGTACCCTCCAGCGACCCCGCTACCTTCCTGGGCATCCCGCTGGTGCTGCTGGCTGCCGCCGCGCTCGCCATCTACATCCCCGCCCGCCGCGCCACCAGCATCGACCCGATGGTAGCTTTGCGCTACGAGTAGATCGTGGCGCGCGCACTCTTGCGCGCAGGGTCGAGACTCGTCTCGACCTTTCTTGGTCCACGACGTGAAGCAACGTCGAGACGCATCTCGACGCAGCAGGCCGGACGGCCCGCGCCACGGGGCTACTACAATGTTGATTGATGATCGCCTCCATCAATCCCGCCACCGGCGAAATCCTACGGACGTTCGAAGCCGCCACTGCGGCTGAGGTCGAGGCCACTCTCGCCCGCGCCGATGCGGCCTGGCGTTCCTACCGCCGCACTTCGTTCGCCGCGCGCGCCGGCTGGCTCACCGCCGCCGCGCGGATCCTGGAAAACGAGCAGGACCGCCTGGGCCGCCTGATGACGCTCGAAATGGGCAAGCCCATCGCCGCCGCGCGCGCCGAAGCCGCCAAGTGCGCTCTGGCGTGCCGCTATTACGCCGAGCACGGCGAGCGCCTGCTGGCCGACGAGCCTATCGACGCCGGTCCCGGCCGCGCCTTCATCCGCTACCAGCCGATCGGCGCCGTGCTCGCCGTGATGCCCTGGAATTTTCCCTTCTGGCAGGTGTTCCGCTTCGCCGCGCCGGCGCTCATGGCCGGCAACGTGGGCCTGCTCAAGCACGCCTCCAACGTGCCGCAGTGCGCGCTCGCCATCGAAGAGATCATCCGCCGCGCCGGCTTTCCCGCGGACGTTTTCCAGACCCTGCTGATCGGCGCCGCGGCGGTGGAAGGCATTCTCGACGACCCGCGCGTCAAGGCCGCCACGCTCACCGGCAGCGAACCGGCCGGCATCGCGGTGGCCGCGCAGGCCGGCCGCCGGATCAAGAAGACCGTCCTCGAACTGGGCGGCAGCGATCCCTTCATCGTGATGCCCAGCGCCGATCTCGACCGCGCCGTGAAGACCGCGGTTCAAGCGCGCGTCCTCAACAACGGCCAATCCTGCATCGCCGCCAAGCGGTTCATCGTGGACGCGGCAGTCTGCCGACGAATTCGAGCGCCGCTTCGTGGCTGGCATGGCGGCGCTGCGCGTCGGCGATCCGATGGACGAAGCCACCGACGTCGGTCCGCTGGCCACGCCCGCCATTCTCGAAGAGCTCGAAAGCCAGGTGCAGCCGTTCGGTCGCGATGGGCGCCCGGCTGCTCACCGGCGGCCATCGCCTCGAGCGCCCCGGCAATTTCTACGCGCCCACCGTGCTGGCCGGTGTGCCCGAGGATGCGCCGGCTTATCGCGAAGAGCTGTTCGGACCGGTGGCCGCGATTTTCCGCGCACGTGACATCGACGATGCCATCCGCCTTGCCAACGATACCGCATTCGGCCTCGGCGCCAGCGCCTGGACGGCCGACCCAGCCGAGCAGCAGCGCTTCATCGACGAGATCGAATCCGGCATGGTCTTCATCAACGGCATGGTCGCCTCCGACCCGCGCCTCCCCTTCGGCGGCGTCAAACGCTCCGGCTACGGCCGCGAGCTGGCCGCCTGCGGCCTCCGCGAGTTCGTCAACATCAAGACGGTCAGGGTAGCGTAGTCTAGCATTCGGCAGTCACGATGATCTATCGTTGCGCCCGCAGGCGCCGGGCATGCCCGGCCCGCCGTAAACTGGGCGGAGGTTTTACAGACCGGTCGTCAAATAAGATCCTGATGTTGGATAGCGGTCCGCGACGGGGGCGGTTCGCTCCGCAAGCAGGCCCAGGATCCGGTCCGCGGCAATTCCATATCGACGCTCGATCTCGTGCAGCAACGCGTTACTGACCGGCGCGGCGCTGAACCTGTAGAGACCTGCGATGGCGGACAGGAAGACTTCGGGATCGCCGGTTAGCTCAACCGCCCGGAGCTCGGCGCGCGCCAGCGCGCGAGGCAAATAAACCGACAGCGCGACGAACTGAGCGGCAAGCAGCGGCAGCAAGGCCAACCAGCGGATCGCCGAACCCGGCACCAGCCACTCCAGCAGGCATGCCACGACCACGTCGCAGGCCAGCAGCGCTCGAAGCGGAGGTGACGAGTATTGGTTCGACTGCCGGCACAACTGCCACACGGCCAGCGCGTCAATCTCGCGCCGGCCCATGGAATCGAGAAGCTGCCTCGGTATCAGAACGGCGCATCCGAACTGCGCGCACAGCGGAGCCTCGGATACGTCGGGCAGAACATAGACGCGCGGTACAACCGATCGGTAGAAACCGATTTTCCTGGCCGCTCTTCGGATGTTATCGAACAGAACACCGCGAGAAAGTTCAAGCTCCTCCGCCCGGCGCTGCCGCCGCTTGAGGTGGGTCCCGCCGATGAACAAGAGAACGAACACCACCGCCGCCATGCTTAAGAAGGCTTTCTGCCATAACGTCCAGGGCACGTGCTGGTGGGCGGCCGGGTGGGGTCCGAGAGTGTCCACCACGCTCAGCGCCATTATCGGGAACCAGAGCAACCCCGGGATGGGATCGGATGCCGGCACCCTCCAGACCGGGGGAAGGCGCCTAGCTTTGCCGAGGAGCTCTGTCAGGCGGCTCTGAAACTGCACGCGATCAATGAAGAACATGGCCGTGAAGCACAGCACGAAGACCATCGCGAGGCCTTCGTAGACGCGGTCCAATGTGGCTGGCATGAAGCTGCTATTCTCGCCTGCCGCGAAGCATCAAGCAAGCGTTAGCCAGGTTGGCTTCGGTGATTGCGGTGGAAGATTTCGGTGAAGGCGCCCCGGCCGCCGGTGGGAAGCGGCGCTTAGGGCTTTTTGGAATCATCGTGGCAAACCGCTCCCTTACGGTCGCGGCTCTGAACGAATCGGAGCCGCGACCGTTAGGGAGCGGTTGCTGGCCCGCTCGTTGTCCAATCGGCCCTTAGCACAGCGCTGCCATCAGGGCGCCGCGGGCGGTGGAGTTCAGCGGGTCGGCGGACAGGCGCACTTCCGAGAGGCGCACCGGGAATTCGTTGGCGCGCAGCGCGGTGACGAAGGATTCGAGGAATCCGTGCGGCATGGCGGTGCCGCCGGAGAGCACCAGCGGGACGGATTGCTCCAGCTTGGGCAGACGCCGCGCGCTGGCGATGTGCTGCCGCAGGGTTTCGATCAGATTGCGGATCACCTCGCGGTAGTAGACGGTCAGCGCGTTCTGCACCCGCTCCCCGTTGAGGCCGTTGAGCTGGAACGATTGCTCTTTCTGCACGCGCAGCCGCGTGGCCATTTCACCGGTCACCAGCGCCGCCTGGGTGTCGATGAAATCGCCCGCCTTGGCCACGCTGAAGCTGATCACGGGGACGGACAGGACGGCCAGGCACACGTTGCACAGGCCGCTGCCGCAGGAAATCCCGATGCCGCTGTAATTGCACTCGCTCAATTCGCCGAAGACCACCGCCAGGCCCTCCACGATGGGCGTGGGCGCGTATCCCAGCTCCTTGAGAAGCTCGTGGATGGAGGCCTCGTGGTAGGCGATGCCGGTCTCCTCGCCTTCGATTTCGGCGGGCACGCTGAAGAAGATCTTCTGCCCCTCGGCCGCAGCCGGGCCCATCAGCTTGGTGATGATGTGGCGCAGCACGGCGAGCGAGTGCGGCTCGTCCGGGTTGATGACGCCCTTCCGCATGGGCCGCCGCGTCTCGACGTGGAAGACCTCCGCGAACTTTTCCGCATCGTTGCCCGTGACCACGATTTCCGCTCCCCGCACTTCGTGCAGAATGCCTTCGCGCACGAGGAGGTTCTCCGCCAGCTTGGAATACGGGAGCGTCAAAAAGGCGTTGAGCTGCGCCTCATACTCGTACCGCTTGCCTGTGTCTCGCGCCACTACGATGCGGCTGGTCCCGACATCGAGCCCAAGCGGCTGCGTGTAATCCGATTGCGGGGTCTTCATGAATGTCTCCTATCCTGTCAACCTACTCGAACGGGAATGTACTCTTCCCGGAACGACTGTTCGACAAGCGCCTCACGCGCCGCAGTTCCGCGCGCTTCAGGGGCCGCATCTTGTGTTTCGGCCGGCAGCACCCGGCCACCAGCAACAGCGCCACTCCCAATCCCGCGAGCAGCACGGCTGCCGCCTATCCGCGCGCCCGGACGGGTTCCATCACCACCGATAGGGTGGCGCTGTGGGATGCGTGCCCGTGCGGGACGCAAAATGCCGCTGCATCCGTCATGCGCTGCGATTCCTGCTCTTTCCCCTTTTGCCAGGCACGAAACTCATCCTGTTGCAAGGCGATCGCGTCCAGATTGGCCTGCAGACGCTGCATGTGCCTGGCGGTCAGGCGATCCAATTCCGCTTGCACCCCGCGGTTCTGTTCCAGTTTGGCCGCTTCGAACCGCCGCAGCCTGGCCTGCCGTTGATCCTCCTGCTGATCCAGCAAGCGCTGCTGCATCACGGCATCCTGGATGAGAGCTTCCACTCCAGTGCCGGCCGCCTCCAGCGCCATCAACAGCGCACAGCGCTTGGCTTCTGACGACATCCCGGCCAGATGGGGGCTGTTCAGCATGTCCATGGCCTTGGCAATGCCCCAGGCGCGTGGTGGCCGCTTCGAGAAATTCAACCAACGTTTCAGCATGGGCAACTCCGGTTCACACCGGCCTTTCGTAATGTCTGCGACCGTGACGCTAATCCCTGTTTGGTTGGGTAGTACCGCTAAGATTAGATTCCTCTCACGGACTTTTTGCGGGACAGCGCCCATGGCGGCGTGAAAGACTACGATAAAACTGCGGAATTCCTAAGAGATTCCGCCGATTCCGCCGATACTTCTAATACGAATGGTTAGGAGTAGCAAACGGCCGTCCATCGAATTGGTCGCCCGCCGCATCGGCGATCCTGTAAACCGGCTCCGCTTCCTCAAGGCCGTGGCGCCACGGCCGCGAATGTGGGGCGGGCGGGCCGGGCCGTGGAGAGGGTTCATCCACTACCTGCTGTTGGCAATCGTCCCGCTGACGCTGCTCGCGGCGTTCCTGGTGGTGCGCGCCGCGGCACGCGCGCCGGCACCGGAAGCTTGGAAGGCGGTGACCGCGCCATCGCGGCCAATTTCCTCGCCGAACTTACCCGAGGTGTGGATGGTGGAGAAGAACTCGACCGAGGAGGTGTTCAGCAACGGTCTTCATATCGACACCCGGTTTGCCGTGTTTAACCATCCCCGCTCTTACCTGGCGTTCCCGTTAGACGGCCCCTCTGGTCACCGCGCGGTGCGCCGTTCGGTGCCTGCGGGAATTGTTTTCCATACCACCGAAAGCCTGCAAATCCCCTTTGAGGCCCGCCAGAACCGCGCTTTGCAGCGAATCGGGGAATCGCTGCTGGAATATGTCGGGCGCAGATACGCTTACCATTACTTGATTGACCGGTTCGGCCGGGTGTTTCGCGTGGTAGCCGAGCAGGATGCGGCCAACCATGCCGGGTACTCGGTGTGGGCCGATGACCACTGGCGATATCTGAACTTGAACGAGAGCTTCCTGGGAGTCTCGTTCGAAGCGCGCACCGAGGAAGGGCAAAGCGACGCCCATCTCAGCCCGGCCCAGGTGCGCTCCGCGGCTATGCTGACGGAACTGCTGCGTGGACGCTATCGAATACCTTTGACCAACTGCGTCACCCACTTACAGGTTTCGGTCAACCCCGACAACATGTGCGTGGGTTACCACACCGATTGGGCTTCCGGTTTCCCGTTTGAGCAGGTGGGGCTGCCGGACAACTACACGCTGGCGCTGCCCTCCGTGGTTGCCTTCGGCTTCGTCTGCGACCCGGCGGTGCGCGAGGCCGCCGGTCCGCGCCTGCTGCGGGCCATCGAACTGGCCGAGGTGGCATTTGAGCGGCGCGCCACGGCCGCGGGAATGCGTCTTCCGGCATACCGCAAGACGGCGCAACGCGAGTACCGGACGCTGCTTGCCTATGTCAAGACCGCGCAGCACGAGGCCCGTGACGATGGCAGCGATGACGATTCGGGCCAGTAGGATCTGTCCGCTCAATTGCCGGTCGGAATAATCCCGGCGTTTTCCACCATGAGCATCACCGTTCGCTCCAGGGAGCGGGTCCGATGCACCACTCCTCTCGGGATGACAAGCCCTTGTCGAGGCATTAGCTCTACTGTCCGGTCTTCCAGGTCGACCAACAGCCGGCCTTCCACCACGTAGAAGAACTCGTCGTCCGCGTCGTGCTTGTGCCAGTGGTATTCTCCCTGCACCACGCCCAGGCGGACGACCGATTCGTTGACCTTGCACAAAGTCTGGTTGTACCACTTGTATTGGCACGCGTCGGCCAGCGCTTTTGCATCGATCAATTCCAGCGGCGCGTGAAGGATATTCAAGCGCGTTTCGTAAGGAAAAGAAGTGGCCATGCAGCTATCCCCTTGCTCCAGCATACCCCGCAACCACGGTTTCGAATGGGCCGGCGCACGCTACGCCGCCGGGAGCGGTTTCACCCCCAACGAGTTTTGTTCCGGCCGGAAGGGCGGCAGTGCGCGCCGGCCATTCCTAGCCCGAAAAAGTGGGCTAATATAGGACCATGGCCACACTTGTCAATATGCACGACGCCAAGAGCAGCCTTTCGCGCCTGGTGAAGCGGGCCGCCGCCGGGGAGGAGATCCTGATCGCCAAGAACGGCAAGCCGGTGGCGCGGTTGACCCGGTTGACCAGCCGCAAATCCGCCGCCATGGTCGGAGCGTTCGCGGGCAAGCTTCACATGGCGGACGACTTTGACTCCATCCCCGCTGAGTTCGGGCCGTATCTGTGACGCGGCCGATTCTGCTCGACACCAATGTGCTGATTTGGGCTCTCAACGACGACCGTGCCCTGACCCGCCGCCTGCGGGCGGCCATCACTTCCAACACCGCCCAAGTGCACGTGAGCGTCGTAAGCGCCTGGGAAATCGCCATCAAGTACCAATGCGGGAAGCTTTCGTTCGATGTGCCGGCGGAGGAAGTGCTCTCGCGAATCCTGGCTGGCACAGTTTGGGCCGTCTTGCCCGTGCTGCCGGCGCACATCACGGAGCTGCTGGCGCTTCCCATGCATCACCGCGACCCTTTTGACAGGCTGCTCATTGCGCAAGCGCGCGCGGAGGGGATGGCACTGGCCACGGCAGACGTCAACATTCGTAAATATCGCGTGCCGATGGCGTGAGACCGCGGCCTATGAGGCGCGCTTGTAGCGCGTCACGCTGATCTCGTCTTGCCGCACCTGGGATAGGTCGTAGTTGGCCTGGAGGCGAACCCACATCTCGGGGCTGGGTCCGAACGCCTTCGACAGGCGGACAGCCATTTCCGCCGATATACCAGCCTTTTCGTTGACGAGGTTGTTTATGGTCTGGCGCGCAACGCCAAGCACCTTAGCGGCCTCGGTGACAGTCAAGCCAAGCGGTTCCAGGAAATCCTGGCGGACGATGCGACCGGGATGCGGGTGATTCTTCATCGGCATATTCGTGTCCTTCAGTGGTAATCGATCAAATCGACATCATGCGCGTTTCCGTCCGTGGAGCGGAAGGTCATTCGCCAGTTCCCGCTCACGGTGACAGACCACAGCCCCTGCTAGTCTCCCTGTAGCTCATGCAGGCGATTTCCAGGGCCAGCAAGATCGCGCGCACTTGACGCGGCATCGAGCACCGCAAGGATATTGGCAACGCGGGCTCGGAGGGAGGAGGCGATGAGGCGAACTTTGCCATCTTCGAACATCTGCTTGAGTCCCTTGTGGCGGAAGCTCTGGATCACTTGCCTAAGTGTACTGTGACACGTGTCACATGTCAACGGAGAGAGGTAGATCGAGCTCAACGAGCCCGAGAGACCCTTGATGAAGCATGAGTAGGCGCCAGCCGGTGGGAATTTCGTCTGTCTCCGAATTCACCCCCGAAAAATGCGTCTGTTTGCCCCTTTGCCCCTTCTTTTTCAGAAACACGGCGCTTCAGCGCTGTGCTTCGCGTTCGCGCTCTACACGTTGATTATGTTCTGATTGCTGTAGTTGGGCGATGCACAGCGGGACCGTCTGAGAAAGAAAAGAGTTCAGGTCCCCGAGACGGGGAATCAATACGATTTCGAAGGTATTGGCGAAAATGTAATGCCCTACGTAGTGATACTTGTCGCCGAGATCCGTCTTAGGGGAATCGAGCCTGTAGACCGCAACGGAGAGGGCGTGCTCAACGCCAAATTCGATCTCGGGCACCGTGAAGTCGCCGTGGTGTTCGAGGGCAGAATCCAACCCGGCTGCACCTTCAGGCCAAAAGTGGTCACGCTCGGAGGCCGGAATGATCTCGCCTCTCGAAATCGTGTACACCAAGGAGGGCATGGCCGGATCATAGCACGCGCCTATCCATGTATCATTCACTTGGAACCTCGACCGGCTCCAAATACCTGATTTTAAATGAAAATATTCTGGTGGAGGCGGGGGAGTTGAACCCCCGTCCGAGAAAGCCCGACATGAAGAGCCTACGCCCCCCCGGGGTGTCCAGCCTCCCTTTCGTCAACCGGTTCCCGTCTCAAGGCGGACATTAACAATCGCCGCCAGCCTTCGTCGTTCACCCGCCGGCGGGGTCCGTTTTTCTTGCTTGGCTTTTTGGCGGCCTTCTGCTAAGCTGACTGCGGGCGGCATGTCCGCCCACGACGAACAAGGGAACAGGGCGGGCCGATCGGCGCCGCCGCCGCTGGCATTGCCGCATCGCCCGCCGCACTTCGAGGAGGCACTGCTATGGAACGCTCATTTCGTGGCGTGCTGGGGCTGCTTGCCCCGGCGATGGTTGTCCTTTCGATGGGTCCGGCGATTGGCTCCGCGGCCGAACGGTCCGGGAAACCCCGGGCCGACGGCGAACAAAGCGACTTGTTTGTCGCCATGCAGCAAGGGCAGGTTAACGTCCAGTTTATTCCCCAGGACGAAAACCGCTGCCGACTGCTGGTGACCAACAAGACCGACAAGCCGCTGTCGGTGAAACTGCCCGACAGCTTCGTCAGCACACCGGTGTTGGCCAGGCGGGGAACTTTCCCTTTGGCAACCCGATGGGAAAGAACAACATCCCCGGCCTCAACAACCTTCCAGGCGCCGCGCCCGCATCGGCGCAGTCCAACTCGAAATCGCCCCAACGCGTCGGCGGCGGCACGGGACCTGGCGGGCCGGGGCAAAACGGCTTCTTCAATGTCGCCGGAAGCCACGCGGCAGGTGAAGTTGGAGACGATCTGTCTCGACTACGGCCATCCCCGGCCCCGGCCGGCGATAAAGTATCAGATTCGCCCCGGCGCTGTCGTCGCGGACAAGGAGGGCCTGGCCGAAGTCTGCGAGCTGCTCGGCCGGCAGGAGATCGACCATCGGGCCGCTCAACTGGCCGCCTGGCATTTGAGCAACGACATGAGCTGGGAAAAACTCGCCGGATTGCGGACAAAGCAGACGATCGGAACGAAGCCTTCGTACACGAAAGACGGAGATCGCCGCCGCGAAGAAAGCGGTCGAGAAGGCGATCGCCTTGCACAAGCGGCGGCAGAAGGCCGCCAAACCGACCTCGGCCGGCTAGGCGACCTGAATCGCACAGTGGGGAAGAAAAGACCCGGCCGCGGGTCGAATTCGCCTCAGGCGACGGCCAGCGATTCCGCCTCAACGTCGGCGCCGCGATCCGCCAACCGGCCGAGCTCCTGCTGCAATTCCAATCGCTCGATCTCCCACCGCTCCGCTTGCTGCCGGATCGCCGCCTCGCGACGATCCAGACCCCGTTGACAAGCGATCAGCCGGGCGGCCTCTTGCTGGTTCTCCGCCTGCCGCGCAGCCGACCACTCGTCGAACTGCCTCTTCTGCTCGGCGAGTTGCTGATGC